>CAJONN010000157.1 GCA_905235955.1 uncultured Marinilabiliaceae bacterium | reverse complement strand
AACTTATAACTTATAACTAAAGCTCACTGTCTGAGTAACTTAGAGGTAAGCAGTGGTGCACTTGTTAGTCCCATAGGCAGTAGCTCGATGCGGTTTGAGCGCGACGGACAGATGTCGATACCACCACGGCGTGTGTAGATGCAAGCAACCATCAGTTCGTCGGGCTTGAAAATTTCCCACAAACGCATATATATCATTTCGCAAATCTCTTCGTGAAAATGATTTTCGCCTCTGATACTTATCAAATATTCGAGCAAACTCTCTTCAGTAGGCAATTGCTGACCATTCATATATATGTATGCAGTACCCCAATCAGGTTGGTGTGTTACGCGGCAGTTGCTACGCAAAAGATGCGTCATTACAGCCATATAGCCTTGTTTGCCATTGCTGTGCAAAATTTCTGGTGCTTCGGTGAAGTGAGTTATTTTTAGATTTTTTGCAAATGGTTGCTCTTCAAGTAGTTGATAGTCGGTCATGGCCGATGGTACAGGCTTTTCGTTGGGCGAGAAGATGCAAACTTCGAGTTCGCCATCAATACATTTCGATATGTCTTCGGTTATGATGTCGGTTAGTATGCTATATCCTTCGGCAGCCGTAGTTCCATAGCGTTCCATATTGAACGAATTGAGATACAATTTGAGCGATTTGCTCTCAACGATATTGGGTGTGTTGGCACCGTATGTCATTTTGAGTATGCCAACTACCGGAAGTCCGTTTTCAGTGAGGAACCCTATTTCGTAAGCATGCCAAGTGTCGACACCTAAGAATGGCAAATTTTTATCATCGATGTTGTATTGTTTCCGATTTATCTGACGCGGAACTGCCACGAGTACTTCGGGCGCATAGTGTTGTGGGTATTCTACTTTTTTGCCCAATACTGTAGATTCTATCATAGTATTTTTATTATTTGTGTGTTGTTGTTGATCTTTATATTGCAATAATAGCGATTTTCTTATTTTTGTTAAAAAAAACAAAGATAATTTTTCATACGCCCTCTTTATTCCCAAATAGGTCGATGTGGAGGCGAGGGGTGTAGCGCCAATTGTTGCGCAAGCACATACTTATGGCAGCTTGGTTGCTCTGAGCTATCTCTTGATGCGTAAACCCCATGGGCATTATCAGTACATCTTCAGGGTTTATTAGGCTGAGTATCATAGCATAATGCTCTTTTATCTCATCTTCATCTTTGGGTGAAGAAACTACAAATTTGAGTTGCACATCGGTCTTGTATTTGGTGGCTTCACTCAGTATGTTGGCAAGGGGCTGTAGGTTGCTTATTGTCTCTCTGTGATGTTGGGTTATTTTGTTGTCTGCCTGAAATTTGAGCGCCATAAGTTTTTCGTTTGTCGGAATGCTTGATGAGAGTTTTGGCGATATACTTAGTAGCGATGCATCTCTCACTATTTGAGGCGAATATATCGTGCCGTTGGTCTCTACTGTGGTGTGCCACCCCTCGGCATTGCAACGCTGAATGAGGCTGTGCACTGCAGTGGCTTGTATAAGAGGTTCTCCACCAGTAATGACTACATGGCGCATAGCTCCCATATTTTGTTTGAGAATGCTAAATGCTTCATCTACACTGAGTTTGTATGGATCGCCCGGACCAAACGAAGTGTGCGCAGTGTCGCATTGACAAGGTTTGCCATTGGTGCTAAGCCAGATGCAACGTAAGTTGCAACCTTGTAGTCTTACAAACATCGACGGAGTGCCCACAAGTTTGCCTTCGCCCTGCAATGTTCCGCTCAGTGGCAAGCCTGTGTTGCCGCCACTAAGTGGAAATATGCCTTCGCGTGAAAGTATGAGTGTGTTGGTTGCCGACATATCAAAGCAGTGGACGATAGAGTGCAGGGTCGCTAACACCAGCCTCGGCAAATGCTTTGGCACGTAAAAGGCAGCTGTCGCATACGCCACAAGGTTTTTCGCCACCTTTGTAGCAACTCCACGTTAGCCCAAAGTCTACGCCTAATTGTTCTCCAAGTTTTATCTCTTCAGCCTTTGTCATATTGATAAACGGAGCGTGTATCTCAATGTGTTTGCCCTCTTCGGCACTCATTACGGTGCCCAAATTGATGGCTTTTTCCATTGCATCAATAAAAACTTTGCGGCAATCTACGTAGCCCGAATAATCTACTTGGCTCACCCCAATGTAGATGTGCTGTGCGCCAAGTGCTTCGGCCATTGAGGCTGCAACCGACAGAAATACCATATTGCGTGCTGGCACGTATGTTTGTGGTATGTTGGTGCGCTCTGTGTTGCCATCTTCAACGTTGAGCGATAGGTCAGTGAGCGACGAGCCGCCCCATTCTGCAAGGTTTAGGCTTACAATGTGATGACTTGCTACACCGGCTTTTTGTGCTACCGCTTGTGCGTTGCGTAGCTCGCGATTGTGTCGCTGACCATAGTCGAATGTGATTGCATGAACCTCGTGCCCATCGGCTTTGGCAAGGTAGAGGGCGGTGCTACTGTCGAGCCCACCTGAGAGAAGTACTACTGCTTTACTCATTGTGATAGTTTTTTTTAAAGACAGGATTTTGCGAACTGTCTGAGTTGTGTTGTTTTATTGTTGAAAAAAATATTATTCTACAGGTTTGAGCGTAACATTGAGGTTTATTGTTTCGCTACGATTTTTTCCGTTGGTGTCAACTCTGAATTTCTGACTGAAATAGCCTTTGGCACCACACTGTATGAGATACGTAACGCCCGGATCGGCTCTGAAACCAAATGTACCATTCTCGTCAGGGCGAAGTTTGAGATTGGTGCCGTCAGAACCTATCACCTTGATAAACGGACGCTTAGGCGCAGAACCATTGGCGGTAGTAAGTTTGCCATCGTACATTAGCACAACTTCAGGTAGCTCAAAACTGAAAATATTGTCAATGCCTATTTTGGCACGTCCGCTGCTGAAGTAGCCTTTTTCTTTGTTGCCCTGAAAAATTATACCAAAGTCGTCCGACGAACTGTTTATTGGCAGTCCCATATTGGTAACAACGTATCTGCCATTGTCGTTTTTTACAGCTTTGTATATGTCAAGTCCGCCATATCCTATATGTCCGTTCGAGCTGAAATATAGTGTGCCGTTGTCGCGCACGTATGGAAACATCTCATCGCCCTGAGTGTTGACAATAGCACCCAAGTTTTCGGCTTCGCCCCATGAGCCATCTGGTTGTCGCTGAGTGAGGTAAATATCTTTGCCACCATGTCCGCCATCTTTGTCGCTAACAAAATATAGCGTTTGACCATCGGGACTAATGGCCGGATGTGCCACCATCATAGTTGAGTCGCCACCGGGTAGCACTCTCACTGGTGTGCCCCATCTGCCACCTGAGCGTTGTACCTCATAGCATTCAGCATTGTTCTCACTATCAGTGTTGTATGGGCATCGGGTGAAAAACATCGTTTTGCCATCAGCAGTGATTGCAGGTGTGCCATCGTCATTTTTTTCGCCAAACGGATCTCCAAGTTCTTCTGGTTGTGTCCATTGTCCGCCACCATCAATTTTGCTCATGTATATGTTTGAGTTGCTTTGTCCCGTGATGCGATTTATTTTCGGGCGGCGACGCATTGAACGCATCGAGGTGAAGTATACCACCTCATAGTCATCGCCCACAAAAGCCGGCGAGAAGTCTGACGAGCGCGAGTTGAATTGCTTAGCAAGCATAACTATGTAGCCCGTATCAGGCGGATTTTTGTAGTCGTATGTGGTGAGCTCTTTGATGCTATTCTGAGCCAAATGACATGAAGCAATGCCATTGTCAGCTACAATGCGGTTGTGTGGCACTATCGACTTATACATCTCAAAATTCTCTTCAGCCTTGTCATATTGTCCGCTTGCAAGCTGACACTGAGCCATATAGAAGTATATGTCGTTGTCTTTATGTTTGTTTTTGAGTGCTGTCTGATAAGCCGATGCAGCTTTTTTATACAAGCCTTTCTTTTTATAGCATTCAGCCAGATGAAAATAATATTCGGCAAGGTTAAATTTATTCTTTTCGCCCACCGTTGCTTTATTATATAAATTTTGCGCACGGTCGTATTCGCCAATGTCGAAAGCCTTTTTAGCCTTCACTCCGCGATTGCTACCGCATGCAACAAGTATTGCTGCCAATGCAACAATGAAGATAGATATTGTTGATTTTTTTTGCATCGCGCAAAGATAATAATTTTTTTATCGCACTATAACATAGCCTTTTTATTTAAAAGGAGTATTGCGCAGTGCAAAACTTAAAACTCTACCTTTGCAGTACAAAATAGTATTCTCACATTATGACAAACAATATTCTGAACCGCTTTAGAGCAATATTTTTTGATATGGATGGCGTGCTCTACGATAGTATGCCCAACCACGAACATACATGGATACAGGCATTTGCCGAACATGGTATTACTTTTCGCCCTGAAGAGGCTTACATCAATGAAGGACGAACAGGACGAGGAACTATCAATTTGGTTTTCAGTGAGATATATGGTCGTTGTGCTTCTGATGATGAGGTAAACTCAATATATGGGCGCAAAACAGAGCTGATGCGCACATGCCCCACTGCGCCTCTGATGCCCTGTATGCAACAACTTGTAGAGTATTTGCGCCAAATAGGCATCAAAGTTTTTGTAGTTACTGGCTCAAAGCAACCCACATTGATGCAGAAGTTGGCAACCGACTATGGTTTTGACCGACAGCACATTGTTTGTGGTGCCGATGTAACTAAAGG
>CAJONN010000156.1 GCA_905235955.1 uncultured Marinilabiliaceae bacterium | reverse complement strand
AGACCCGAAGATGATTGAGCGTAGCGAAATAAAAAGTAAAATTAATGGGAAGGTCATATATTGGGGACTTGTTTGCAGAATATTTCTACTTGCGAAACTTGAGTAAAAGACTAATGAGAAAGTCGTGTTTGGAAAATTGTTTGTAGTACATTTCTACTTGCGAAATGTGAGATGATTGATCAAAGCAAGATATAAAAGAAAAATGGTCATCGGAGCGAATGCTAAACCAATGACCATTAATTCCTTAACAAAAAACCAAAGAACGATATATGGCACGATGTTTTTGAGATTGCGCCCGAACACGTTTGCTCGAATATCAGTATTGTTAGTGCTACTTCGGGTGGCTTCCCGTTGTAAACTTTCAACATTGCAAAGGTAGTGTTGATAGTGTGATGCTACAATACCTAAAAATAGGTATTTATTTGGTTCTGTATACCAACAATTAGGTAGAATGAAATACCGAACTATTGGCTAATGTGCAAACAAAAATAATACAAAATAAGATTAAAGACAAACTTTTTATCTATTCTTCCATTTTACTGCCAGTGGCAATGTATATCGCACTTTGCCGTTGCACTCTACGCCTACACGTATCATTTTGTAGTTGATTAGTTCCAAGTGTTGCTCCATAAGTCGTTGTAGCGATATATTTGCGCTATGTTTTGTGCCTTTGGTGAGCGTCAGTGGGAAGTCTGGCACAGCCATTTTGAATGTGCGTTTTTCTTTGAAGTTGATAAACTCAATCGTGGCGTTGCTTAGTGCTATAGGCTCTCGTCCTCTGTTTTTGATAGTGAGTGTGTATATCACTTTGCCGCTGAGGTCTTGCCATATCTTGCCACTAAGTGCCGCTGTAAATGGCCATTTTGATTTGTAATATGACCAACCCACAATTGTGCCTATTGCTGCTGCAATAGCTATCAGTGTTGCAGCGTCTGTTGAGTTATCTGGCGTTGGCTCGTCTGCTGGGGCATAATATGTTGTAGGCACATCTTCTGGTATGGCAGGGGATAGTGGGGTAGGGTTTTCGTATTTTTCTTTTATAAATTTCAATTCGTTTTGTAGTGCCGATATGCTATGTTGTTGCATAAAGCATATAGCTAACAATAAGCAAATTATTGTCCATCGCCATTGTTCAATAACTGCTAATATTCTTTTTATAAAATTCATGGGTTGTTTATTTTTGAATAATGTATAACAAAAGCTTCAAATAATTTATGCAACGTCTTATAAATGAGCAGTTATAAGTTTTTCTGAACGATGATAATATCTGCTCATTTACACCAATTGATGTTGGCGCAAATTGTTCTACGTTCAAGTAGCTTGTGGTTTTGCTTTCGTAGCGCAATGTGTGCGATACGTTGGTGCCTGACCCGTCGGTGCCTGCATTTTTCACCAACGAAATAGTGGGGTAGACGGTTGACTGATTGCTCTTAAAGGCGGCATAGCAAAATCTCACCGACCATGAGTTTATCTCGCCAATGCGCCAACGCAAAAGCATAGCAGAGAGGTCGGTGCCTGCATAGTTGAATGTATGACGAGCTTGCTTGTTGCGTATAAATTGGTCGAAGTCAGATACTTGCCAATCGGTTTCGAGCCATTTGTTGCGCCACGTAGCCCAACCCCACGAGCAGTTGCGAGGTGCAAAATAGGTAGAGTAGTTGTAGTTTTGTGGCACGTCAATAGGTGGTGTGTAGCCTGCTATTGACCATACATTTTTATTTTCGTAGAACGAAAGAGCAGCATTCATATAGTCTAAAAAGCCCTCAGTTGCTACTATATCATCTTCTATAACAATGGCACGATCATATTCAACAAAAACTTCAGATAATCCGCTTATAATATTGTTAGCCAAGCCAATATTCTTTTCGCGTTCTACGATAGTTATTTTGGCAAAACCGTCAATGTGGTGTATGATGTTGCGCACATCGGCTACAGCATTTTCGTCGGCAATTGTGCGAGGTGCATCAGAATAGACGATGAGGTGCGTTTGGTTGGCATGGTGGGCATTGCACAATGCGTTTATTGTTTGTTGGGTATGCTGCGGACGATTATAGGTAAATACAACAACAGGAGCATTCATCTCTTTATCCCTTAACTTTCCATTGTATAACAACGGTAACAACAAGCATTATTGTAGTCAGCACTTCAGCCCACATTTGGTTTTTGAGGCGTTGCATCATAGCGGCTATTAGTATGCTTCCGGCTATGCCTACAATGGGCAATATTTCAAATGCATATTGTGGCAATGCTATCGAAGCTGTTATTAGCACTAGTACAAATGTTATCGAACGTGTATATCGGCTCTCGAGTATGCTTAGTTGGGGTAAATGTCCGATGGCATTGAGTGCCGATATGGCAAGTGTTAGCGCTACAAGGCACGAATATGATATGGTGTATATGCCCATGTGGAAAAACGGAACCTCAACTATGCATGTTTGCCAAAAAAGTTCTGCTGTTGTCAGTAGCGCGTTGTGCATAAAAAGCCATGTGGCATACACTGATAGTGGTGTGAGTGCTCCGAGTATTGCTGCCAAAATGCACCTTATGTTTGATGTTCGTATGAAGAATAGCAAACCAAACAACACTATGAGGCTCCACAAACCTTTGCCCCAAAATAGCCAACCTATTGTTGCAAACAAGAATGCGTTGTATATCAGTGGCATTGGTCGGCTTTTGTCTGAAGCTCTGAATAATGCAATAATGGCTATGCTATAAAAAATGGCAAATATGTGTGCCGGATGCAATCCGTATGAGACAACAAAGCCACTCGAAATTAGCACGTAATATAGCGATGCGAGCAAACTCTGATGTTCGGCAAAGTGAAAGGAGTTGCTAATGCCACTAACTATGTAAGCTGCTATAAGTGTGAAGAATATTGATAACACTATGCTCAGTTCGCCACCCAACTCTACACTGCCAAAAATGTTGTTCCACATCGGAGTGAAGAGGTTGTTGGTGAGTGGCGTATATCCTTCGAGCGGATAGACAATGAGCCTTAAGCGTAGCAATATGAGCAACACAGGCAGTGCCAAATATACACCTATTGTATTGTGGTTGAAAAACTTAAACACTTTGCTCTCTTTGTGTGCTGATTATTTCTGATAATATTTGTCCAAATCCTTACCAATGTCTCGACGAAAATAGCGTCCGTTGTACTCAATGTGTGCTACGTTGGCATACGACTTAGCCAAGGCTTCATCCTTGTTGGCTCCTAGCGAACTTACGGCTATCACTCTGCCGCCGTTGGTAACTATGCCATCGCTTGTAAGTTTGGTGCCTGCATGGAATAGTATCGAGTCTTTCACCTTGTCGAAGCCTGTCATAAGGTCACCTTTGTTGTAGCTGCCGGGGTATCCGCCTGCTACCATCATTACGGTGCAGCATGTGTTGTTGCTCACAGCAATGCTCTTTTCGTTTAGTCGGTTGTCGGCTACAGCGCAGAAGAGGTCAACTATGTCGCTCTCTATGCGTGGCATTACCACTTCGGTCTCTGGGTCGCCCATTCTGACGTTGTATTCTATCACCATTGGCTCGCCATCGCAGTTCATTAGTCCGATGAAGATAAAGCCTTTGTATGGTATATTGTCTTTTTGCAATCCGTTTACAGTGGGTTTTACTATTCGTTCTTCCACTTTTTTCATAAACTCAGCACCTGCAAATGGCACTGGCGATACGGCTCCCATACCACCTGTGTTCAAGCCTGTGTCGCCTTCGCCTATGCGTTTATAGTCTTTGGCTTCGGGCAAGATGACGTACGATTTGCCATCGGTGAGCACAAATACTGATAGTTCTATTCCGCTCAAATATTCCTCTATCACTACTGTCGACGATGCTGCACCAAATTTACCACTTAGCATCTGGCGCAGTTCTGATTTGGCTTCGTCAAGGTCATTGATTATCAACACGCCTTTGCCGGCTGCTAATCCATCGGCTTTGAGCACGTATGGGGCTTTGAGTGTTTCCAAGAATTTTTCGCCATCGGCAAGTGTAGCGGGTGTGAAGGCTTTGTATTGTGCCGTTGGTATGTTGTGTCGCATCATGAAGGCTTTGGCAAATTCCTTGCTACCCTCAAGTGCTGCGCCCTGTTTCTGTGGTCCGATAACCGGAATGTGTTTGGTCTTTTCATCGGCTAAAATAGCATCGTGCAGTCCCTTTACAAGCGGTTCTTCTGGTCCTACAACTACCATATCTATCTTCTCTTTTATCAAGAAGTCTTTTACAACGTCATGGTTGTTGGGGTCGAGTTGCACATTGGTGCCATAGTTGGCGGTGCCAGCATTGCCCGGAGCAATAAAAAGTTTAGTACATTTTGCGCTTTGCGATATTTTCCAAGCCAAAGCATTTTCGCGGCCGCCCGAGCCGATGAGTAGGATATTCATTGTGTTATAATTTTTTCAGAAATGTTTATTTCAGCGCAAAAATAATCATTAATACTGAAAGATAAACTCAAATTACCTTAAGTTTCGCAAGTAGAGATGTACTACAAATTAGTCCACAAATACGGTTTTTCATTAGTCTTTTACTTTTTCTGTGCCGACAGAAAAAGTAACAAAAAGAACTCGTTGCTGTTGCCACTCCGCTAAAAATTATCTTCGCTTCGCTAAACGATTTTAACTCGCTTCGCTCAAACAGAAAAATCGTTTTTAACGCTTCGCTACGATAATTACGCTCCGTGCCAAAGGCGACAACCGCGAGGTGAAAATCGGGTTCCGTGCTTATTGTTGGAAGGTTATTTTGTTGGGTATATTTCTTTCGCCCCATTCTTATGGCTTATTTTCTGTGCATTTTTTACTTGCGAAACTTGTGTGAGAAAGAAAAAAGAGTGGAATTTTTATTTTAAAATGAAAGAGCCGTGTTACTTTTGCAACCAATTATTTATTACAGATGAGAGTAGTAATACAAAAAGTAACTCAGGCCAGTGTTTCGGTTGGCGGAAAAGTTGTGGGGCAAATAGCTAACGGATTGTTGGTGCTTTTTGCTGTCAATGCTGCCGACAATGTTGCTGAAATGGATTGGCTTGTGCAGAAAATAGTCAACCTGCGCATATTTGAAGACGCTGATGGTGTGATGAATCGTTCAGTGATAGACGAGCAAGGTGAAATACTTGTAGTGAGCCAATTTACGCTCTATGCCAAAACCAAAAAAGGCAACCGACCTTCATATATCGACTCTGCCAAAGGCGATGTGGCTGAACCTATTTACAATACATTTGCTGATAAACTTTCAGATGCCTTAGGACGCAAAGTACAAACTGGCATTTTTGGTGCCGACATGCAAGTGTCGCTTGTAAATAACGGACCAACAACTATCATTATTGATACTTTAAATAAAGACATATAACATAATGAATGATATATCATTGCGCGAAGCACAGCAGATAGTTGATAAATGGATAACCACATATGGTGTGCGCTACTTTTCAGAGCTAACCAATATGGCTATTCTTACCGAAGAGGTAGGCGAGTTGGCTCGGATAATTTCGCGCACCTATGGTGAGCAAAGTTCGAAGCCGGGCGAACAACTCAACTTGGCTGACGAACTTGCCGATGTGTTATGGGTATTGCTTTGCATGGCCAACCAAACAGGCGTAGACCTTACTGAAGCTTTGCGCAAAAATATAGAGAAAAAAACATCTCGCGACAATATGCGACATATCAACAATCCCAAACTCAAAGAATAACAACTAAACATCAATACAGATATGAACAATTTGCTATCGCGCTATCCGATGCCCAACGAGATCAACAATATGGCTCAGTTGTTGGAGCAAATAAAGAGAGATTCAGAAAAATTCTATACCAACAGTGAAGCACTTCAAGATATGTTTCACAGTATCGACCTTACTACGCTATCTACTTCAGATTCAGCTGAAAGTGTGAGGCTATTTGTAGAAAAGGTTAATGCATTTGCAACTGATTATCCACAACTTAAAAATGTTGGTGGCATCTGTGTATATCCGGTTTTTGCACCTGTGGTTAAGTCGGCACTCAAAGTCAGTGGCATATATCGTGCTGTTGTGGCAGCATGCTTCCCTTCATCGCAAACCTTTACCGACATCAAATGTGCTGAAGTACGCAAAGCTGTAGAATTTGGTGCCAACGAAATTGATGTAGTCATATCGGTAGGCGAAATGCTTGAAGGCAACTATGAGTTTGTTGCTGAAGAGTTGACTCAAATAAAAGAGGCTTGTGGCACAGCCCGACTCAAAGTAATATTGGAAACCGGCACACTCGAAACGCCTGAAAACATTTGGGCAGCCAGCATAATAGCTATGGAGAGTGGTGCCGACATGATAAAAACATCAACGGGCAAAAATGGCGTAGGTGCTACCCCTGAGGCAGCCTTTGTGATGTGCCATGCCATCAAAGCCTTTGTTGCTAAAAATGGTCGCAAAGTCGGATTTAAGCCCGCAGGCGGTGTGCGCACCGTAGAAGATGCAGCATTCTACTACAATATTGTCGATACCATTTTGGGTGCAGATTGGAAAGGCTCTGATATGTTTCGTATTGGTGCAAGTGGCTTGGCCAATGCACTTCTGAGTCAGATACTTAAAGTAACCGAAGGTAAAACTGAAGCAATAAAGTATTTTTAGCAAAATAAAACGCGTCAATAATGGACCCATACGGCAAAGCATTAATGGCATATCTTGAAGGAGATAAAAAAGCTAAAATAAGAGTTGATAGCGACATAGCTGAAACTGAATATTGGCCAGTAAGTGAGTTCTTTCATTCGTGGAACGATATGAGCCAAATAGAACGTACTGCACTTCAGCACTGCAAAGGTCGCACCCTCGATGTAGGAGCAGGTTCGGGCAGTCATGTGCTTTGGCTTCAGCAAAATGGCATCGTTGCCGACGCTCTTGATGTGTCAGAAGGTGCAGTAGCGGTGATGCAGAAAAGAGGCATCAGCAATGTTATACATACCGATTTTTATCAACATCAAGGCAGCCAATATGACACCATACTTATGCTAATGAATGGTGCTGGCATCATAGGTACTGTTGATAATTTGCCACACTTCTTTGCCCAGATAAAGCAGCTGCTTGCGCCAAGTGGTCAGTTGCTTATGGACTCGTCAGACCTTATCTATCTGTTTCAAGACGACGATGGTAGCGTTATGCTCAATCTCAACGGAGCATATTATGGCGAGCTTGAGTATACCATGAGCTATAAACGTGAGAAAGGCAAACCATTCAAATGGCTCTTTATCGATTTTGATACATTGCAAGAAGCCGCCTCACGAGCAGGATTGAAATGTGAAAAACTCATTGAAGATGATCATTATCAATATTTGGTGCGAATAAGTAGTTAATTTTTGTAAAAAACAAGCTATATTATTGTTATTCAACAACAATAACATTACTTTTGCGTACTAATTATAAAAATGCAAGATTATGGAAAAGAAAATATATACAAAGCCAATAGCTATCCAATATGATTTGGATAAGCAAAT
>CAJONN010000155.1 GCA_905235955.1 uncultured Marinilabiliaceae bacterium | reverse complement strand
CGACGAGTTCTTTTTGTTACTTTTTCTGTCGGCACAGAAAAAGTAAAATTAATGGGAAGGTCATATATTGGGGACTTGTTTGCAGAATATTTCTACTTGTGAAACTTGAGATATTATAATATTTCCTAACTTTGCAACATTCAGAAACAGAATGCAATATGTAGTTATTGACATGAGTTCTGAACAGCAAGTTGGTAAGTTAATTTCAGAAAAACAGGGCATATAGATATATTTGTATTCGATTTCAGAAGCAGATAAGCTATGCAAACAACAAATATGCACATATCGCAATTGCTTTATCAGCACGATTGCCTGATAATACCTCAGTTGGGAGCCTTTGTTGCCAGCCGTGTGCCAGCATCTATTGACCGCAAGCGAGGTATAATATTTCCGCCACGTAAAGAAATTGTCTTCAACAAAAACTTGCAACACAACGATGGCGTACTCGTGGCATACGTAGCAAACGAATGCGGAGTGTCGCTTGACGAAGCCAATAATATGGTAGCTGACTATGTATCAGCACTGCAAACACAGCTAACCCAAATGGGAGTAGCGCACATCGAAGGTGTTGGTACGCTAAAGCAAATAGGCAACAGCCTAATGTTATTGCAAGACAAAAGTGCAAACTTCTTGCCCGACAGCTATGGTTTTGCTCAGCAAGCTATAAGTGTAGCTCCATCGTCAGTAAACATGTCAACATCCATATTGCGCAATACGCGTAGAGTAGCTGCATCGGTAGCAATGCTGATAGGGTTGCTGATGATTTCGCCTGAAACAATAGATATGAGTGTAGACAAAACCTATTCGCAAGCAAGCCTTGTTGCTGGATTGTTTACAACACTGCCCGAACAACAAACTGTAGCTTCTGAAACTAATGAAGCCAAAGCTGTAGTAGAGCCTATTGTCGCAGCAGAAAAAGTAGAAACTCAAACCGATAAATATTATATAATAGTAGCCAGCTTCCCCAACGAGCGAGAAGCCAACAACTACATTGCAAACATGGAGCGTCAGGGCATCAATGGCTTAGAAAAAATACCATCAGGCACACGCATCAGAGTGTCGGCCGGAGAATTTGCTGACTATGACACTGCCATCAGAAACAACAAAACGTTTAGAAGTATAGCAGGCTTTGAAAACGCTTGGGTATTGAAAGAAAGAAAATGACAACAACACCAAACAACAAGTTCAATCACATTTTGGGGCTCATACCAGCCCGCTTCGCATCAAGTAGATTTCCGGGAAAACCATTGGCCGATATTGGTGGCAAACCAATGATACAACGTGTATACGAACAAGCTACACAAGTATTGGCTGATGTGTATGTTGCTACCGATGATGAACGCATAGAAAACGCCGTAAAAGCCTTTGGTGGGCGAGTAGTGATGACAGCCACCACTCATCAGAGCGGAACCGACCGATGTGCAGAGGCAATAGACAAAGTGCAGAGCGAAACAGGTCATACGTACAATGCCGTTATCAACATTCAGGGCGATGAGCCATTTATTAGTCCAGTGCAGATAGAACTATTGGCCACAGCATTTTTGAAACCCGAAACAGAAATAGCTACACTTGTAAAAGTGGCTGATAATGAGCAAGATCTTTTCAACCCGAACAAGCCTAAAGTAGTAGTTTCGGCACAAGGCAACGCATTGTATTTCAGTCGTTCGCCCATTCCATATTTGCGAGGCGTAGCTGAAGCTGAATGGCATCAGAAACACACATTCTACAATCATATAGGTCTTTATGGCTACAGAGCCGACATATTGAAGCAGATAACCAAGCTCGAACGCGGTATGCTTGAGAAGTGCGAAAGTTTGGAGCAACTGCGTTGGCTCGAAAATGGCTATAGCATTGCCGTGATGGAAACTAAACTTGAGAGCCTTTCGATAGATACACCTGAAGACCTTCAGGCATTGAAAGATCGCGGACTTATTTGAAAACTAAACGCAACTAAGCTAACGACCAACGTATGTCGTACAATGTACATACATTAGCCAATGGCATACGCGTGGTGCACATACCAGCACTAAGCCCAGTGTGCTATTGTGGTTTGCTGATAAATACCGGCTCGCGCGACGAGGGCGAACAAGAGTATGGTATGGCGCATTTTATTGAGCACGTGATATTTAAAGGCACACGCAAGCGCAAAGCATATCACATATTGAATAGGCTCGATGAGGTGGGAGGCGAACTCAACGCATATACCACCAAAGAGGAAACCGTAGTGCACGCTTCGTTCTTAAAGTGCGATTTTGGCAGAGCCGCTGAACTCATTAGCGACATGGTGTTCAATTCTGTTTTTCCAGAAAAAGAGCTAAAAAAAGAGAAAGAGGTGATAGCCGATGAAATATCATCATACGTTGATACACCATCAGAACTAATATTTGACGACTTCGACGAACTGATATTTCCGGCAGAAACATTTGGGCACAATGTATTAGGAAGCGTAGAGAGTTTAGCACGTTTCACTGCCGACGATGTTCGTAACTTTATGAGCCACAAATACAACACCGATCAAATGGTGCTGAGCGTATATGGTAGCATGTCGTGGCACGAAGTAATAACCATAGCAGAACGCTGCTTTGGGCATATCAGTGCCAACTTGCGCACATGGCAACGCAACGCACCAACACCCAAACCTCGCAATAGTCAGAACATAAACAAAGGTACAAATCAGGGGCATGTAGTGATGGGAAATATTGCACCAAATGCCTTCGATACAAAGCGACTGCCAATGTTTATGCTAAGCAATATGCTCGGAGGCGCATGTATGAACTCAAGACTCAACATAGTATTGCGTGAAAAAAACGGAATAGCCTACAATGTTGAAACCGAATACAACTCATATTCTGACATCGGACTCTTTAGCATATATTTTGGCACTGACACTGATAACATAGAAAAATCATTGCGCATAGTAAACAGAGAACTTACAAAGCTGTGTACTACAGAACTAACTGAAATGCAGCTACGTAAACTCAAGAGGCAAATAACAGGGCAGCTAATGATGTCGGCCGATAGTGGCGAAGAACAGATGCTAAGTGCAGGCCGAAGCATATTACTCTATGGACAAGCCGACGACATTGAAGCATCGTGCAAAAGTATAGCTACAGTGAGTGCCGCTGAAATAAAAGCCGTAGCCACCGATGTGATTAGTCCTGAAAAACTTTCGATACTTATCTACTCATGAATTTTGACAGCATAGAGATGGAGCGATACATAGCTGAGCACATTGACAAAGAGCCAGCTTTGCTTCATCAACTCGACCGATATACACACCTTAAAGTTCTTGCGCCACGCATGCTTAGCGGACATTTACAAGGTACATTGCTCAAGATGCTTGTGCGCATGGCCAATCCGCAAAACATACTCGAAGTAGGCACATTTACAGGCTATTCGGCACTATCGATGGCCGAAGGACTACTACGTGCCGATGCTGTTATTCATACCATAGAAATTGATGACGAACTTGAGCCAATAATTAGCAAATTCTTTGAGCAGAGCGAGCATAAACATCAGTTGCAGCTACATATAGGCGATGTGGCTCAAGTGTTGCAAAACATTGAAGGCGAATTTGATTTTGTTTTTATCGATGGCAATAAGCGTGACTATCCGAAATATTATGAAATGATATTGCCACGAGTGAAAAATGGCGGATATATATTGGCTGACAATATTTTGTGGGATGGTCATGTGGTGCAACCCATTGCTCACAACGACACACAAACCAAAGCCATTGTAGAATTCAACAACATTGTAACCGAAGACGATAGAGTAGAGAAAGTTATCTTGCCCATTCGCGACGGATTGATGCTTATTAGAAAAAAATAAAGAAAAGAATCGTGTTTTTTGTAGGATAAACAGTATTTATGGCAATTAGAGGTTGCAATGTAGACTTAAAAAGTGTAAACTTGCATAAGTTTCAAAAAATATACCTAAACGACCATGCCATATCGCCGACTACCAAACACTGATCAGGCCCGTCTGCGCGCCCTCAAAGCCGCTTGTGATGCAATAAATAAATATACACCAGAGCAACTCCTCTTTAGCCAGAAAACGGCTATGGCAGTAACATCGTACACACCAATATTTGAGCAAGGACTAAATCAGTATTTGGGTAGCAAAAACACACAAACAGAACTTGGCAAAAAGATGAACGAAGTAGCAAAGCAGGCTCGTCTATACCTATCGCACTACATACAAGTGTTCAATATGTGCGTGATGCGAGGCGAAATAAAGAAAGAGGCACGCGCACTGCTTGGGCTCGACACCGAATCGAACACCGTGCCCGACCTGTCAACCGACCAGCAACTTATAGACCTTGGCAAGTCAGTAATTGAAGGTGAAAGCAAACGCACAGGCAACAGAATATATAATCCTTCGATAGCCAATGTAAAGGTGAAGCTCGATATGTTTTTAGAAGCCTATGCCAAGCATAAAGATATGCAAACTACCATACAAAAACATCACATAAAATTTGACGAAATAAGAGAAAAAGCCGACAATATAATTCTTGATGTTTGGAACGAAGTAGAGGCAGCTATTGGTAATATCGACACTGAAGAAAAACGCGAAAAAGCCATAGAATATGGCATAGTATATTTCTATCGCCCTATTGAACGTCAAAAAGATTTTTTGGGAATGTAATAACCTTCTCAAGTTTCGCAAGTAGAAATGTACTACAAACAAATTTCCAAACACGACTTTCTCATTAGTCTTTTACTTTTTATCTCGCTACGCTCAATCA
>CAJONN010000154.1 GCA_905235955.1 uncultured Marinilabiliaceae bacterium | reverse complement strand
ATCAGAAGCGATACCAAACCCTGTACCTAAGGCTCCCAATCCGAAAACAACCCACCCTATAGGGTTTGTTATTCCAGCAGCTATACCAATCATTGAGGCAGCTATACCTAACGCATCTCCAGCACAAGCAAGGCCATTAAACGAGCCTTTCATCTCTTCAAGTTCTTCTTCTGTTAACTTTCTCATAATGAAAGAATTTTGAATATTTTTTGCCTACTCTATTCTGTCAGATTTTCGGCATCCTCCTTTGAGTCATGACTTCGGAGAACAAAATAATATACAATTTTTCTATTCATCATCACAAACTATTACCCAATTTGGCAACTTTACCCAAATTTGGGTAAATTTTGCGATGGCGAAGTTACAAATCATACAGATTCAATAGCATTCCTCCTCACACTTGCTACTTAAAACTTATTTTTTGCTATCTTTGCCCTAATTTTGCGTTCAACAACCAAAGAAATGTCAATCAAAAAACTCAATATAGCGAGACCTTCAGGTAAACAACTCGCAGTGGCAGTTTTCGTTGCCGCACTTCTGATAGGTTGCGGACTATATGCCCTAAACTTTCTCAATAGGGCTGTTATCAACCTCAAGGATAAAGATGAAGCCATTCTCTACATCCCTACTGGTGCCAACTACAACGATGTTTGCCAACTCCTCTCACTCGATGGTTGGCTTACTGACCAACAACATTTCGACTTTATTGCCAGCATAAAACATTACCCAACACACATCAAAGCTGGTAAGTATCGGATAACCAACAACATGTCGGCTATCGACCTCGTCAATATGCTACGCAGTGGCGACCAAATACCCGTCAACGTCACATTCAACAACATCCGAACACTTGAGCACTTAGCTGCTGTAGCTTCACGCAATATCGAAAGCGACTCAGCCGAACTCATTGCAGCTATGACTGACCCAGAGCTCATCAGCAAATACCACTTCACACCCGCTACCCTGCCAGCCATGTTTCTGCCAAACACATATCAGTTTATGTGGAACACCAATGGGGAACAATGGATGGAGCGAATGAACACAGAATACAATCGTTTTTGGTCGGCCGAACGCATATACAAAGCTGATTCACTTGGACTTACCCCCATCGAGGTATCAATAATAGCCTCTATTATAGAAGAGGAGACCAACAAAGTTGACGAACTGCCTATCATTGCTGGCATCTACATCAACCGACTACGCCAAGGAATGCTACTACAAGCTTGCCCTACACTCAAATATGCATTGGGCAACTTTGCCATCCGACGCATACTAAAAAAAGATCAAGAGATAGATTCGCCCTACAACACATACAAATATGCTGGTCTGCCTCCGGGACCAATACGCATTCCGTCAATTACAGCCATCGATGCAGTACTGAATGCTACTGACCACGAATATCTGTTTATGTGCGCTCGTCCCGATGGCTCAGGTAGGCACAACTTTGCGCGCACCAATGCTGAGCATCAGCGCAATGCCACAATCTATCAGAAAGAACTAAACAAACGTAAGATTTATAGGTAAAAAACAATATGGCTAATACTGAAAAACCTATCATAAGCGCCAATGGCAACATAGTAGAACTGCGTGGAGTAACCGTCATGCAAGAGGAAAACATTGTTTTGCGCGATGTCAATGTTGATATACGCAAAGGCGAATTTGTTTACATCATAGGCAGAGTGGGCAGTGGCAAATCGAGCCTACTCAAAACGCTCTATTCTGACCTTCCATTTAGTGGCGAAGATAGCTTTGTGGCAGGCTACGACCTTGGCAGCATCAAAGAAAACGAAGTGCCATATCTGCGCCGGCGTATGGGCATTGTATTTCAAGATTTTCAACTCTTGGCTGACCGCACAGTATACGACAACCTCACATTTGTATTGCGCGCCACTGGCTGGACCAACAAAAACGACAGCGACCGCCGCATACGCGAAGTACTCTCGCAAGTAGACATGGTACACAAGGGCTACAAACTACCTCATCAGCTCTCAGGTGGCGAGCAACAACGTGTAGCCATAGCACGAGCATTGCTCAACAACCCCGAACTCATCTTGGCCGACGAGCCCACTGGCAACCTCGACCCTGACACTACTGACTCACTAATGCAACTCTTGCTACAAATAAACAAAGAGGGACACACCATACTGATGGCCACACACAACTACAACGTAATACGTTCATTCCCAGCACGCACACTAAAATGTGAAAACTCTATGCTGAGCGAACATCGCGACGAGCCATTTGAGTTTGACTTTATGAACTAATCACTCTACCCTCTTCTTACCACACACACATAGTCGCAAGACCGCCCTCACAATGCCACAAGCTGAAAACAAAAAATGGTACGCCATATATACACGTAGCCGATGCGAGAAAAAAGTATACGACCAACTTGTAACAATAGGCATCAAAGCTTACCTACCATTGCGTTACGAGATACACAAATGGTCTGACCGCAAAAAACGCATCGACGTACCTGTAATCAACTCATATTGTTTCGTTTGCATTGATTACGATGCTGACCGCACTAAAATATATCAGACCTACGGCTTTGTAGCTTTTGTGCAACACAACCGCCAACCCGTAGTGATACCACAAGCTGAAATGGACGCAATGAAACAAGCTGTTGACAGCAAACTTGCTATCGAGGTCGAAAATCATAAGCTACGCAACGGCAAGAGAGTGCGCGTAATATCAGGTCCGATGACAGGTGCTGTGGGTATTGTTGAAAATATTACCGACAAAAATGTCAAGATAGTTCTTACCGCTGTTGGCATCACACTCAGCGTAAAACTTACTGACGATATGTTTTTTGAAGAAGTAAAAGACAACGACGACGACGACTTTTAAGTTTTAAGTTTTAAGTTATAAGTTTTAAGTTATAAGTTTAAGTGCCTCTAAGATGAATGGCATTATACACAAAGCAAATTATTGGTGGCATGCGTTGGCATTGCTTACGGCTTTTTTATGGGGCAGCACTTTTGTTGCAAGCAAGATTTTGTTGCAAGCCGGACTAACTCCGGCCGAGATTATGTGTTTGCGTTTTGCCTTGTCGTGGGTGCTTCTATTGCCTTTTTGCCACAGCACAATATGGAGCAATTGGCTCGACGAACTAACATTTCTGCTACTCGGACTCAGTGGTGGCTCACTCTATTTCCTTGCAGAAAATACAGCTGTAAAAATAAGTAGCGCAACCAGCACTGTAGCTCTGCTTGTATGCACTACGCCCATTATCACGGCACTAATGAACCGTTTTTTGCACAAAAACGAACACCTCTCCGGACGTTTTATGATAGGCTCAGTTATTGCACTAATAGGCGTATCACTTGTAGTGCTCAATGGCGTTTTTGTGCTCGACGACGATCCGCTTGTTATTCTTCTGAGCCTTGGAGCATCAGTGCTATGGGGCATATACAGCTTGGTCATACGACGCATGGAAGGTCGTTATTCATCGGCCATCATCACACGCAAAGTATTCTTCTACGGCATCATTACGATGTTGCCAATGTGCATAGCAGAGCATATCAGTGGCAATTCGGTGCTAACACTAAACACACTATTGCAACCACAAGTACTTGTTACTCTGCTATTTCTGTCACTTATAGCTTCACTGCTATGCTTTTTGGTTTGGAATATTGTTATTAGTCGGATAGGCATTGTCACGGCAAGCAACTACCTCTATTTCAATCCGGTAGTGTCACTCATTGTTGCCTATATAGTCCTGAGCGAAAACATCACTCACTTAGCCATATTGGGTTGTGCACTGACAATAATGGGAGTTTATTTATGCAATAAAAAAGGAAAAACACTAATATTGCATAGCAAAAAAAAGAGCCATCAATGAAGATAACATTCCTTGGAACTGGCACATCAACTGGAGTGCCCGTAATAGGCTGCCACTGTACCGTTTGCGACTCAACTGACCCTCGCGACAATAGGTTGCGAGCATCAGTACTATGGGAAGTTGACAACACCAAAATAGTAATAGATGCAGGTCCTGATTTTCGCACACAAATGCTCCGCAACCACACCGACTCCATTGACGCCATACTCATCACTCACATGCACTACGACCACATTGGCGGCCTCGATGATGTACGTGGCTTCAACTACTCGCAACATTCGTCAGTCAGCATATATGCCGAGCAACAACACGCTAATGCCATTGAGAGGATGATGCCCTACGTCTTTGTCAAAAACAAATACCCGGGAGTGCCACAAATCGACCTACACATAATAGACGATAAACCATTCAAAATAAACAACATAGAAGTAACGCCCATACGCGTCATACATGGCAAAATGCCCATATTTGGCTACCGCATTGGCACATGGGCTTACATCACTGATGCCAGCCAAATTCCGCCCGAATCACTCAAAAAACTCAAAGGCTGCACCACACTAATTATCAACGCATTGCGCGACGAAGAACATCTATCACACTTCAACATAGCACAAGCACTTAGCATAATAGAGCAAATAAAACCACAACGCGCCTACCTCACACACATCAGTCATCAGTTTGGGCTCTACACCCAGCGCAATCCGAAGCTACCACAAGGCGTATATATGGCCTACGACCAACTCAGCATTTTAGAGTAACTAAACAACATTAGTCCCCACCCTATTTTATTTTCTTACTCAAGTTTCGCAAGTGAAAAATGTCCAAAAAATAAGCCATGAATGGGCGAAAGGAATATAACCAACAAATTGCCTTCCAACAATAAGCACGAAACTCGATTTTCACCTCGCGGTTGTCGCCTTTGGC
>CAJONN010000153.1 GCA_905235955.1 uncultured Marinilabiliaceae bacterium | reverse complement strand
ACGCTCCGTGCCAAAGGCGACAACCGCGAGGTGAAAATCGGGTTCCGTGCTTATTGTTGGAAACAGTTCGGTGGTTATATCCCCCTTCGCCCATTCTTATTTTCTGTGCATTTTTCATTTGCGAAACTTGAGTAATTATTGCAAAAAAACAATAAAAACAGAGTAAATTTGCAGTCGGAATAAAATTATTACAACTCAATCTTTATGGCTAAGACGCTCATATATCAGCTATTACCTCGCTTATTTGGCAATACAAATACTACTCGTCGTCCAAACGGAACTATTGAAGAAAACGGATGTGGCAAATTCAACGACATCAACGATGCTGCCCTCGAACGCATTGCATCTATGGGCTTTACGCACGTGTGGTATACAGGTATCATTCGTCATGCTTCAACCACCAACTATCCCTTCATCACACATAGAGCCAACGCCAACGTAGTGAAAGGCAAAGCTGGCAGTCCATACGCCATTTGCGACTACTACGACGTTGACCCTGACTTGGCCGTAGACGTAGACCACCGCATGAACGAGTTTAAAGCTCTCATTGAACGCACACACAAACATCAGCTCAAGGTTATCATTGACTTCGTGCCCAACCATGTAGCACGCAACTATCATAGCGATGTGCGACCAGCACCACAAATTGGCGGTTCAGACGACCAACAAGTTGCCTTTTCGTCGATGAACAACTTCTACTATATGCCCAATCAGCCATTTGTGCCACCCGTAACCAACCTCGACGAGCCATATCAAGAGCTACCCGCAAAAGCCTCGGGCAACGATGCATTCACACCTGCACCTTCGCCCTTCGATTGGTACGAAACCGTAAAACTCAACTATGGCGTCGACTACCAAAACGGCAAAGCACACCACTTCTCGCCACAGCCCGACACTTGGTACAAAATGCGCGACATACTACACTACTGGGCTGATACGGGCATCGACGGATTCAGAGTTGACATGGCAGAGATGGTGCCCGTAGAGTTTTGGAATTGGTGCATAATGCAAATAACATCGCGCCACCCCAAAATAATCTTCATTGCCGAAACATACAACCTTGCACAATATCGCAACTACATCAGAGCTGGCTTCAACTATTTGTATGACAAAGTCAACTTCTACGACACAGTACGAGCTGTTGTAACCGGACAAAAAAATGCCAACGAAATAGGCAACATCTGGCGCAGCACCGATGGCATAAACCAACAAATGCTCTACTTCCTCGAAAACCACGACGAACAACGCTTAGCATCAGACTTCTTCCTCGGAGCCGAAAACATACACAAAGCCAAACCAGCCATAGCACTCACAATGCTTATGGGCAAAGGTGCAGCAATGATATATTTTGGACAAGAGATAGGCGAAAAAGGTATGGATGCCGAAGGATTTAGCGGACGCGATGGGCGCACAACCATATTCGACTACTGGGGCATAGAGCGCGTGCAACAAATGGTGGGCAACCACACCTACGATGGCGCACAGCTACCCGACGAAGCTAAGCAAATGCAAAAATGGTATGCCACATTAGGCACATTGGTGCACAACCACGAAGCACTCTCGACTGGCGAGATGTATGACCTAATGTGGAATCAACCAATCTACGTCGACGCTACAAAAATATACGCTTTCTTGCGCTACGACGAGAAAGAACGCTACATAATAGTATGCAACTTCTCTGACAAAAAAATAAACACTCAGCTACGCATCAGCGATGACGCATGGAAACTGATGGGCGCAACA
Organism: uncultured Marinilabiliaceae bacterium; assembly: GCA_905235955.1. Lineage (GTDB taxonomy): Bacteria > Bacteroidota > Bacteroidia > Bacteroidales > Marinilabiliaceae > W3P20-009. Next base: position 3,027 of record CAJONN010000153.1, on the reverse strand, counting down.
TGGAACGAATGCATTGTGCCATTCGACGTAATCAACCGACAGTCGTTGCAAGCTGCCCGAGCATCTATCGACATAATAAAAGAGAAAGGACTACCAATAGAAATTGACGCTCACGACGTGCTGATAGCAAAAATATAGACGATGAGTAAGGAGAAATATTTTCGTAGACCTTAATCCAACTTTTGTTGAAATGATATAATTATTTCGTAGGTATTTTGTTACTTTGCGTTTCGAAAAAACAGAAAGCAGAAAAAGAGTGCCCAACAAAGCACAAATTTTTTAGATACTACACCATTACGTAATGAACAATAGATTGAGAAAACTCACTGGCATACTGGCATTTACCCTTGCAGTTGTGCTGTCAGCATGCGACAATGAGCCATTGCAACTAAACGATGCGTTTGTAAAATCAGGCACATACGCCGAATCAACATCAGAGGCAGCTATCAACCTATCTACCTTCCGCCTCGACTCAGTGCGCACATCAGGCTACAACACTATTTGGATAGGCAAACACACCAAACCCATCATTGGCGATGTAATATCAAAATCGGTATTAAAACTCTCAGAACCAACAGAATACAAGTGGGTAGACAAAGAGCGATATGACTCAGTAACTGTAGTAATGACACTCAACGGCGATTATCAGGGCGACACTACACGCGCCATCACCGTAAATCTGACACCACTTACACAGCCTCTACGCTTTACCGACCGCGAAGTAGCATTCTACAACGGACGCACATTTAGCGTTGCCGACACAACGATAGGCTCATATCGTTTTCGTCCGCGCCCACACGAACGTCCACGCATACACTTCCGCCTCGACGACAAATTTGGTCAAAGCATAGTAGACTTTATCAAAACAAACCAAAAACTTGACCCCGGCTTGCGCTCAACAAACTACGATAAATTTTTGGGCGGAATGCAAATAAGCGCAAACGATGATGCCGAAAACCTCATAGCCTTTCAAGCCGACTCGTTTAAAATAATACTACACACACACGTATCGAACACACTTGAAGAGGGACGCAAAACACGCCTACTGACACTTGTTGAGCCCGAAAAACAATACAATGTTGTATGGAACGAAAACATAACCGCACCCTACAACACACTCACCGAGCGCTACAAACAGATAAACGAAAGTGAAGGCGATATGCATAGCGTAATGTTTGAAGGCTTAGGCTACTACACTCGCATAAACATTCCGGAGCTAACCAACATAGCCAGTATCAACGAATATGCCCACGTGGTGAAAGCCGAACTTGTGCTATACCCTGAACGCGACAGCTATGACAAACACAACTTCCCGAGAACATTCTACCTCTCAGTAGTGGGCAAAAACAATGTAGCCGAAAACTTTGTAGTATCGAGCACAGGCTCACGTATAGCAGCCATTTTGCATAACAATGTGCTCGACGAAAACGAAGTATACTACACAGCCGACATAACATACTATGTGAATGCATCATTGGCACGTGGCGAAATAGACCAATTTGAAGGTCTACAAATCACATGGAACGCAGCTATGTATTCTACCGACTATAATTTTATGGTATTCAACGGTTCAGGCAAACAAAAATATTATTCTTATCTAAAACTATACTATTATTACTATGACAAGCAAGACAGATAGTCTGGTCATCATACTCATATCGATGTTGATATGCACAACAAGTGTATCAGCACAAAATAGCACTGCATCGCCCTACTCTATGTTTGGCGTAGGTCAGTTGGTACAACGCGAAGACGCTTCAGCAGCTGGTATGGGACACACAGGCATTGCTATTGCTCCCAACGAATGGATCAACATATCGAACCCTGCCGCTATCAACAACTTAGATAGCACTACGTTCTACATCAACTTTCAGATGAAAGCTTTCTATGCTCGCGAAGAGTCAGAGATGGAGCACTCATCAGTTAGCCGAGCCAACATCGATGGTATAGCTATGGCTTTCAGAGCAAAAAAATGGTGGGGCATTGCATTGGGCTACACACCCTACTCTACTGTGGGCTACAACATTGATGAACCTCGAACAGTATATGGCGATGGCAGCGAATATATAGTAAAATATGAAGGTTCGGGCGGTTTATCAAGAGCTTACCTCAACAATGCTTTTTCGTTTTGGAAAAAACACATTTCAATAGGCGCAAGTGCCGGAGTGCTTTGGGGCACATTTACCAACAAAGAGTCAGCCTTTTTTTCAGGTTCACTCAATGGCGAGAATATATACAACACTCGCAAATATACTTGCAACAACCTATTTATGGAATATGGCATTCAGTTTCACTTCAATATAGGCGAAAACAACTTCCGTTTTGGTGCTACATTCAACGACAAAAAAAGTATGAAGTCGTCGTATCGCCAAGTGGTTTCAAACGACATATCTTCGCAGCTATTCCTTGAAGAGAAGATAGCTACACGCGATGAATTTGCCGTTCCGCGCTCATACGGCTTTGGCTTTGCCTACACCCGAAACAAATTTTTGGTTACAGCCGACTATAAATATAGCTATTGGAGCAAAGTGCCAAGTTCAAAATACAAAGAGTCTATCTTGTATCAAGACAATTGGAGCATTGGCGGTGGCATACAGTATAGCCCCGGCAAACGCGAAGATCCGTTTTACAAACGCATGCGTTACCGACTGGGTTATTTCTATTCAACAGAAAATATGCTGATACACCAAACTGACTTCGATGAATATGGCGTAACAGCCGGCATCACCATTCCGCTTGGCAGATGGAACAACTCAATAGTTGTAGCCTACGAACACTTGAACAGAGGTACGCTCGACAATGGTTTTATAAAAGAGACATACAAGATATTCAAAATATCATTTAACATACGCGAGACATGGTTCCTCAAATCAAAATTTGAGTAACTCAAGTTTCGCAAGTGAAAATATACTGCAAACAAGTCCCTATATAAGACCTTCCCATTAATTTTACTTTTTCTTTCCGCAAGAAAAAGTAACAAAAAGAACTCGTCGCTGTTGCCACTCCGCTAAAAATTATCTGCGCTAC
>CAJONN010000152.1 GCA_905235955.1 uncultured Marinilabiliaceae bacterium | reverse complement strand
AACAGCGACGAGTTCTTTTTGTTACTTTTTCTTGCGGAAAGAAAAAGTAAAATTAATGGGAAGGTCATATATTGGGGACTTGTTTGCAGAACATTTCTATTTGCGAAACTTAAGTTATTTCTATTATTTTGCATATCTTCAATTCAATAATAAAACTAATAAAATAATGAAAAAATTATTATTCTTAATGGCTGTTGCAGCTATGTGTGCTACAGCATCAGCGCAAAAAGCGCATAGTCTTGAAGTTAGTTTCAACTATCAACATCAGGATATTCACGGATCTAATCAGTTTGCAGTGTGGGTAGAAAACGCCAAAGGTGAAGTGGTGCGTACACTCTTTGTTACAGCATTCACCACCAAAGGTAGAGCACGAGGCAACGAAGAACTTGTGCGAGGCTATATCAAACGCCCATATTGTGTGCCTACATGGGTTAAAGATGCTAATGCAAACGCATTGTCAGACTCTGATATTGATGCCTTTACTGGCGCTACGCCCAAAGAGGATGGCATTCAGTCGTTTACGTGGGATTTGAAAGATGCTAAGGGCAAGACAGTGGCTAATGGTAACTACAAAATATTTGTAGAAGCTACGCTTTTTGATAGCAGCATTGTAACATATAGCGGTTCGTTCAGCACTGCCAAAACGGGTAGCGTAACACTTCAGCGTACGCTTACCAACAACGATGGCAACCGTGAAGGTATGGTTTCCAACGTTAAAGCTATAGTAAAGTAGTGTAGACGTTTCAATCACCAAAAAAAAAGACCTCAGCATCTTATCAATGCTGAGGTCTTTTATTTAGCTATATGTAATAGTCTATTATTAGTCACCAATCTTGTCAATCTTCTTCAAGAAGTTTTCAACAGTGATGATTTCGAGCGAAGTAGTGCCGCTACCAATGCCAAAGCTGCCACCAATGTAAGCAATCAAGTCGGTTGCAACAAGGTCGCCATCAGCTATGAGGCTTTCAATCTTAGCACGTATTGTAGCTGATTTTGATTCACCCAAAATCTCAGCAAATACACCATACGAGAGAGCAAGCTCACGAGCTACGCGTGCTTCGTAGGCAAATGCATATACAGGCACTGGGCTACGGAATGCAGCAATGTAGCGTGCAGTTTTGCCAGTGAAGCTATCGGTGAGGATGGCTTTGATAGGCAATTCGCGCGATGCACCTACTGCAGTTTCAGCCAAGTATGCTGTAACTTCGTTGTGAACAAAAGGTACAGGAATATCGTTGCGTGAATCTTTAGCTGCCTCTACCTCTTTTGCAATCTTAGTCATTGTCTCAACGCACTCTACTGGGTATTTACCATAAGTAGTTTCGCCGCTGAGCATGATAGCATCGGTGCGATAGTAGATAGCGTTGGCAATATCAGTAACCTCAGCGCGTGTTGGGCGTGGGTTCTTTATCATGGTGTGGAGCATCTGAGTAGCCACAATCACAGGGCGCTTAGCCTCAACGCATTTGCGTATGAGCTGGCGTTGGATGAGTGGAATACGTTCGCATGGTACCTCGATACCAAGGTCGCCACGTGCTACCATCACACCATATACGCACTCAAGTATCTCATCGATGTTGTTTACACCCTCTTGGTTCTCAATCTTAGCAATGATTTTGATAGGGCTGTTGTGTGCGTCAAGTATATCTTGAATCTCTTTTACGTCAGCTTTTGAACGTACGAATGAGTGAGCAATGAAGTCGATGTTGTTTTCGATAGCCCAAAGCACAAAGCTCTTGTCTTTCTCAGTGAGTGAAGGCAACTTTGTTGATACGCCCGGAACGTTGACGCTCTTGCGACCAGCGCGACGAACATTGTCAACAAGTGTGTCGATGCTACCGCTATTTTCTATTTCGCAGATGAGTTCGTCAGCCTTCTTCTCAATAACGCGGAGCGAGATGTCGCCATCGTCGATGAGTATTTGGTTGCCTACATTAAGGTCGTTTACAAAGCCTTCATACGAAACATAGAGTGTCTCAGCTGTAGAGTTGCCTTTAGGGTCGCCCTTTACGGCAATAGTTTTTCCAGCTTCAAATACGATAGGAGCATCGCCCATGCAGGTACGAATTTCCGGACCTTTGGTGTCGACGAGGAGCGCTATTTTGTCTGATACTTTGCGAGTGTTGACAGCTATAGCGTTGATGCTCTCAGTTGTCATGTGAGCTGTGTTGCAGCGCACTACGTTCATGCCTGCTTCGTGAAGCTTGCGGAGGAAATCCACTTCGCAACGGATGTCCGAGATGGTGGTAACAACCTTTGTAAGTTTCTTCTTCATCTTAAATTTTACTATTAAATGAATTTTATTTTTCTCTGTCTTTTTGTTAATCTATTTCTTGTTTATTCCGATAAGGCTCTCAATACCAAGCCTATACGAGTCGAGTCCAAAGCCACATATTACACCCACACACACTGCCGACAAGAATGAATGATGCCTAAACTCTTCGCGTTTGTGCACATTGCTGATATGCACCTCTATTACCGGAGTTTTTACAGCCGAAATAGCATCGGCTATGGCAAGTGAAGTGTGTGTGTAGGCACCTGCATTGAGCACAATGCCGTCGGCACTAAAGCCTACTTCGTGTATTTTGTCGATGATTGCTCCTTCGTGATTCGACTGAAAATAGTCGATGTTGATGTCGTTGAAGCGTTGACGAAGTTCGGTCAGATAACTTTCAAAACCGCGCGAACCATATATTCCCGGTTCTCTGACACCCAACAAATTGAGGTTCGGACCATTAATTATAAGTACGTTCATCTTCAACAATTTTTCGGGGGGCGAAATTACAATCTCTTACTGAAAAAAAAAAGTAGATAATGTGCTTTTTTAATTTGGTTAATTTTTTTTAAACTATTGTTTAAGGTAGAAATATAACATATTTTTGCTTTTGTTTGAATTTATAGGTAAAGCCAACTGGGACTTTTTATGGTTCAGATTCTACATTTTTTTGTTTATGGATTGGAAAGAAGAAATTGAAAATTATACTGAATATCTGAAGTTGCAACGTGGGTTGTCAAATAATTCAGTGAAAGCATATATCAATGATTTAGACAAACTTGAAGCTTATTTGGTAAGCATTGATAGAAATATTGGTCCTGATGAGGTGACGCTATCAGACTTGCGTGGTCTGACCGAATATTTGACAACAAAAAACGTAGGTGTCCGCAGTCAGGTGCGCATAATTAGTGGCATAAAGTCGTTTTTCAGATATCTGATGATTGAAGAACGCATAGAAAAAGACCCAACAGAACAACTCAAAGTACCCAAAATAGCTCGCAAACTGCCTGAAGTTCTTTCAGTTGGTGAAATAGAGCAACTACTCAATAGCATCGATGTGAAATCTTCTGACGGATTGCGCAACAAGGCTATCATCTCTACACTATATAGTTCGGGTGTGCGTGTGTCAGAGCTTGTCAACCTAAAAATATCAAACTTAGCATTCAATGTAGGTTATATGAAGGTGGAGGGCAAAGGTAGCAAAGAACGCATTGTGCCAATCAATAAACAAACAATGCAGGAGGTTTCTCAGTACATCGAAACAAAGCGCAAAGAGGTCGACATCAAGCCTGAAGCTGAAGATTATGTGTTTGTCAATAAACTTGGTACGCAGCTATCGAGAATAATGATTTTCAATATAATAAAGAAGGCAGCCCGAGATGCTGGAATAACCAAAAATATCAGTCCACACACATTGCGCCATTCGTTTGCAACACATTTGGTCAATGGTGGCGCCAATTTGCGCTCTGTGCAAGAGATGCTTGGTCATGAGTCTATTGTAACTACTGAAATATATACTCATGTCAATGCACAATATCTCAAAGAAACTATCGAAAAACATCCGGGAATAAAAGATAAAAATAAATAGGTATGAAATATTTTTTTGCATTTCTGCTGCTTTGGTGCACACAAGTAGTTGTTGCTCAAAATGCTGAAGCAAAGCACAATACAATATATTTGTCGACATCTGATTTTATTGATAAGGTTGACGACTACAAGACTTCACGCGAGTGGAAATATAAAGGTACAGTGCCTTGTCTGATCGATTTTTATGCTACGTGGTGCGGACCATGTAGAGCTCTTTCGCCCATACTCGAAGAGGTAGCTGGCGAATATAATGGCAAGGTGATTATTTATAAGGTTGACGTTGATAAGGAGAAAGAGCTTGCGGCACTTTTCAATGTCAGAAGCATTCCAACATTGCTTTTTGTGCCAGTAATCAGTTATTCAGGGCGGTTTGCCCAAAGATGCAGTTAAGGAGCTTATTGATGTTATTTTGCTTGGTCAGAAGCCTAAAAATATGAAGATGTGGCAAGCTGAAGAGTCGGCTAATTGAGGTGTTTTTTTTATTCGGCACAGAAAAACTTGTCAGAGAAATTGACTAAAAATACCTTTGTTGTGGCTCTGGTGAATGCGGTGTAGAGCCATTTCAGAAATTCGCAATCCATCATATCTTCGGTTATATAACCAAGGTCTATAAACACTATGTCCCATTGTCCGCCTTGTGCTTTGTGGCATGTTATGGCGTAGGCATACTTTACCCTTAGTGCGTTGTACCAAGGGTCGGTCTTCATAGCTTCATATAATTTGCGTTGGCTGCCAAGGTTGCCATAGTCGGCAGCAATAGTTTCGTAGAGAGTTTGCTCCTGCTGTTGCGAGAGTGTGCCAGCATCAGATGTCAGAAAATCCATCATTATGGTGGCATCGACCTCAATATCGTTGTGTTCTCTGAAGCGCAATGTTACTTCGGCAAAGCGCATTCCAAAAAGTTCTTTTTCGCGTTTGATTCGTCTTACTTCAGCTATGTCACCATTGGCTATGAAGTCTTTCCCATTGTCTGATAGCCATTTATAGTTGTTTTTGCTCACAATGAGCATGTCGCCTCTTTCAAGTTCAGATTCTCTGTATAGCACCATGTTTCTGATGCCAAGGTTGAATTGCTTGGCGCGTTGGTTGCTACGTGTAACTACCAGTACATTGTCGGTGCCATAGTTGTCGGTTGCCCATGTTAGTTTTTCTATCAGTTCGTCGCCACTCACCCGTTCTACATCAAGGTTTTTTTGTGCTACGAGTGGCGGAATGCCCACAAAATCAGGCTCTTCTTCTATTATTTTGCGTAGGTTATTGGCATTGTGCAAAATTAGGCTCTCTTGTTCTTGCCTTACAACGTCGGTGAGCCAAACCGACTCAACATCGAGGCCAAACGAGATGAGTGTGTCATCGTCGAGGGCAGGGGTGAGGTTAGACCCTACGGGCGGAAGCTGTGCAGGGTCGCCCACTATAAGCAAGCGGCAGCCTTCACGAAAGAATACAAATGAAATAAGATCGGTGAGCAGATGTCCAGAGCCAAAGCCAAAGTCACCCGTCTCAAAGTCGGATATCATCGAAGCTTCATCGACAATAAATATTGTGCCTTTGTTGCGGTTGTAATTGAGCTCAAATGCTGAGTTGAACTCGCCAGCAGTCTCTTGCCTATATATGATTTTATGAATGGTGTGTGCAGGTCGTTGGGTGATGGTTGATAGTACTTTAGCAGCTCGGCCAGTGGGTGCCATCAGCACGAGGTTGAACTGCATATCAGCGGCAGCATCGCAAAAGGCCTTCATAAGCGTAGTTTTGCCGGTGCCAGCAAAGCCATTGACAACGGCAGTGGGGCGAGGCTCAGAGCAACATAGCAGTCGGCTCATCATCTCGATGGCTTGCATTTGCGATATTGTTGGCTCAAAAGGCATATAGTTTGCAATATTTTTTGCTACTATTTCAGGTGCGAGGAGGGTCATTGTTTTGGAGCGGAAAAATCTCTTTTTTTGTTTTTTTTATAATAAAAATAGATGTTGGGTGGTCAGACGTTTATTTTTTTTATAAATTTGTCGCATAAAATCACAAAATGAGAGTTATCTCATATATTTTTGAGAATAAACGAACGCAAAATTAGCAGTTAATAAGTAAAAATAAAAAAATAAAAAATGAAAACGGTATTTCAACTCCTCTTTGTTGTTGTTATCGGATACCTCGGATACCTTATTTACGATAGCATCAATCAGCCAATACAATTTCAGGAACAAAAAGACAAACGTTACGATGCAGTAGTTAATCGCTTGAAGATGATACGCGATGCGCAGGTGGCATACAAAGGCATACATGAAAAATATACAGGCAGTTTTGATACTCTGATAGCTTTTGTAAAAGAGGGTAACTTTAAAATTACTAAAAACGAAGGTAGCCTTACTGACTCAATGCTCAATGCAGGCTTGACAGAAAAAGAGGCTTTGAAACTTGGCATCATCAAGCGCGATACCATTCTTATTTCAGTAAAAGACTCTATTTGCAAAGGTCTCAACCCAGATTCATTGCGCTATGTGCCATATTCACCAGACAATGCAGAATTCTTCCTTGGCGCATCTACCGTTACTTCAGGTTCAGGTCTTGTAATACCAGTGTTTGAAGCATCAGTTGAAAATCGTGTTTACCTCAAAGGTCTTGACGAACAAGAACGCATCAATTTGGACGACAATGCACGTCAGCTCGGTCGTTTCCCCGGCTTGAAAGTAGGCTCACTTGATGAGGCCAACAACAACGCTGGTAACTGGGAATAAATCCGGATACAAAGTGTATAGATGAAGAAAAATACAGTGGCTATTAGCTCTTCTTATAAGAAGCAATTGTCCGACTCATACTATATGTCCATTCAGATGCGTCTGGATGGACTTTCTTTTTCAGTGCTCGACCCCGTAAACAATGCCGTATTGGCCATTGGTAACACTGATTTTGGCGTTGCTGATGAGATGTTTTCACATCACGAAGAGTATATATTGAAAGAGGAAATATTCAAAGGCAACTTCAAAGCCGTATTGGTTAGTATCGAGAGTCGCTCATTCTCAATGGTGCCCAAAGCACTGTTTGAGCCCGAACATGCTGCCGATATATTGCGATTTATTGGCTGCCGAATATCAAAAGATGATAAAGTGCTTGCCAATGAAATAGAGATGGTCGACAGTGTATTGGTATTTGCAGTGCCCAACTTCCTCTACTATTTTTTGCAAACACAATATTCTGACGTGAGAGTAATGCACCAAACCGAGCCAATAATGCAAGCCGCACTGCTCAAACGCGACACCGACAAGAAAAAAGCCGTGATGCACACCATCTTTACCTCTGATGGCGTAACAATAGTTGTGGTAGAACAAAACAAACTCAAGTTGTGCAACAAATTCAAATACAAAGAGGTGAACGACCTTGTATACATCATAATGTACACACTTGAACAAATGGGGCTCAACAACGACTCGACCAAAATAGTAATAAGTGGCGACATAGAGATAGGCGATGCACGCATAGAACTTGTAAAACGCTTTGCACACAACGTGTCGATAGCCAAATTGCCCGACTATTTTAGCTACGAAGTGCGTATGCCTGAGCCTGTGCACAAATATGTAAACCTTTTAAACTTAAATATATGCGTGTAGTAAGTGGCGACTTGAGAGGAAGGCGTTTCTCGCCACCTGATAGCTTTTCGGCACGACCAACAACCGATTTTGCCAAAGAAAACCTCTTCAACGTGTTGGCAAACTTCATCGACTTTGAAAGCATAAAAGTGCTTGATATATTTTCAGGCACAGGCAGCATAACATACGAAATGGTTTCGCGCGGTTGCACTGACGTTACGAGTGTTGAGATGAACTTTCATCATCAGAAATTTATAGCCAAAACAATAGCCGAATTTGGCATCAAAGATAAGGCTCGCTCCATCAAAGCCGACGCTTTCAAATTTCTTCAAGCTACCACCGAAACATACGACCTCATATTTGCTGACCCGCCATTTGACCTCGAACGCGCATCGCAATTGCCCGATATCATTGTTGAACGCCACTTGCTAAAACCTGATGGCATATTCATACTCGAACATTCGGGCGCTGGCAAATACAACGCACATCCAAACTTTGTTCAGACACGCAGCTATGGCAAAGTCAATTTTACATTCTTCAAAGATGATAAACGCATTGCAAATTAATATAAGAGGTAAACTCTATACATTTGATAAGCCCAAAGTAATGGGCATACTCAACCTTACGCCAGACTCGTTCTTCGATGGTGGTAAATACAGAGGAACAGATGCCATACGCCAACGCATCGACAGCATGATAGCTGAGGGTGCTGACATTATTGACATTGGCGGCTGCTCTACACGTCCGGGCGCTGCAATGCCATCGGCTGATGAAGAGTGGCACCGACTATCAGAGGGCTTTGAGATAATAAACAAATATCATCCAGATAGCATTGTTTCGGTAGATACATTCAGAGCATCGGTTGCCAAGCTGAGCGTAGAGCAGGGTGGGGCAGCCATAGTAAACGATATATCGGGTGGCGACATGGATGCTAATATGTTTAGCACTATAGCGCAACTACATGTGCCTTACATCTTGATGCATATAAAAGGTACGCCACAAAATATGCAAAACAATCCGCAGTACACCAATGTTACTGATGAGGTGATAAAATATCTCAGCGAGAGGGTGCGCGCATTGCGCCAATTGGGTGTTGCCGACATAATTATCGATCCCGGATTTGGCTTCGGGAAAACAGTAGAGCACAACTATCAGTTGCTACGCCAACTGTCGCGCTTTGAAGTGTTCAACATGCCTATATTAGCAGCCATATCACGCAAATCGATGATATACAAAGTGCTTGGCACCGATGCACAGCATAGCCTCAATGGCACAACGGCACTTAATATGATAGCACTTGCCAACGGTGCTCATTTGCTACGTGTACATGACGTAAAAGAGGCAAAGGAGTGCATAGCATTGCACGAAATGCTGAAATAGCTCTTGATTTTGAAAATAAAATAACTCAAGTTTCGCAAGTGAAAATGCACTACAAACAAATTTCCAAACACGGCTTTTCCATTAGTCTTTTACTTTTTCTGTGCCGACAGAAAAAGTAACAAAAAGAACTCGTCGCTGTTGCCACTCCGCTAAAAATTATCTTCGCTCCGCTAAACGAT
>CAJONN010000151.1 GCA_905235955.1 uncultured Marinilabiliaceae bacterium | reverse complement strand
GACGAGTTCTTTTTGTTACTTTTTATTTCGCTTCGCTCAATCATCGTTGAGTCTTGCGGAAAGAAAAAGTAAAAGATTAATGAAAAAGCCGTGTTTGGGGACTTGTTTGCAGAACATTTCTACTTGCGAAACATGAGTAATGTAGGAAGTAGCTACATACATAAAAGCGTCAGCCTGATGCTTGTTTTTGGTTGTTTGGAACCTCGGAAATTTCAAATAATGGAAATCGAAAACAATGCAAAAGAACGCCACGAATAGAATGTAAATAAATGCCAATGAAGAATACTGAAACCGAAAAGTCTGTTGTTATAAAAAATGACATTATATCTACATCCAACATTGAAAATATGATTTTCAACATACGTGGCGTGCAGGTTATGGTCGACCGCGATTTGGCGCAGTTGTATGGTGTAGAAACAAAGGTCCTTAATCAGGCTGTTAAGCGTAATATAGAACGGTTTCCTGTTCAATTCAGATTTCAACTTTCTGAAAATGAAGCTGATGAACTGGTCACAAATTGTGACCGGTTGCAAGTTTTGAAACACTCTTCTATGTTTTCACAGAGCAAGGCGTGGCAATGTTGTCTGCGGTGTTGCGAAGTCAAACGGCTGTTTCTGTGAGTATTCAGATTATGGAGGCTTTTGTTGCGATGCGACGATTCTTGTCATCTAATGCTGATATGTTTCAACGGCTGGCGATTGTTGAGCAAAACCAATTGGCGTTGACTGCCCATCAAATTGAAACCGATAGTAAGCTGGACGAAGTTTTCCGCCGTCTTGAATCAGGAAATGTAGCTCCAACGCAAGGCATCTTCTTCGACGGACAAGTTTTCGATGCCTACACATTTGTGTGCGACCTTATCCGCTCTGCCAAAAAGCAAATAATTTTGTTCGACAACTATGTTGACGACACTGTGTTGACTATGCTCGATAAACGTATGGATGGCGTTTCGGTGCGTATTCTGACGAAAAATATCTCTCGCCAATTGCAACTCGACATCGACCGCCACAACGCTCAATATCCACCACTCACAGCCGAAGTATTCCCAAACTCTCACGACCGCTTTCTCTGCATAGATGAAACCGTTTATCACATCGGGGCTTCGCTGAAAGATTTGGGTAAAAAATGGTTCGCCTTCTGCCAGATGGAAAGGTCAACATCTGCATTGCTTGCAAATATTCAATAGTTTTTCATCCCCATTCCTTACTTTTTCTTATCTTTGTTTTGCTGTTTATGCATAAATTGCATACGTGCAGCTACATACATAAAAGCGTCAGACTGATGCTTGTTTTTGGTTTTCTGAAACGTAGGAAATTTCAAAGAAAAGTGTATCGAAAACAATGCAAAAGATGATGCTACGGGTGTGATATACATTCCGTTAGTGTGCGTTGGGCTTTCATTGCCCATGCACACTTTGCGGACATATATACACGCATCGTGGGTATCTCTCTTTGCTCGTTTATACACAATTGGCCTTTCCTACGGCCTCAGAAAACAGACGAGACAAAGGTTCAGATACCCACGTTTTTTGTTTGTAGTCGAGAAACTTACACATAAAAAAATGTCCGTTTGTAGGTGTCTGGGCGGACGAGAAGGATAAAAGTTTTATGGAGAATCCAAATTGTTCGGTTGGCACTTTCTGTTGTGCTATATATATGAGCCAGAAAGAGTTCTTGGATTGTATAAAGAATACTCTAAATGTCCATATAGAATAGTATAATACATTATAAATTACAATATTATGAAACATATTCAAATTATTTCAACTCTTATTTTAGGAGTTATACTCTCAGCTTCTTCATGCTCTGAAACAGCTACAAATATTTCAGAATCAATATCTTCTATAGTTGATGAAGTATTTGAAGAATCTTACGATAATTACCTGTATCCTATTGTTGATGCTGATGGTAAATATGGCTGTATAAACATAAAAGGCGAAATCATCATTCCTCCTCAATATGAGGGTGTATGGGAATTCAATGATAATGGTTTTGCAGAATTCAAAAAAAATGGGAAGTATGGTTTTCTTAACCTCAAAGGCGAAGTTGTTGTTGAGCCTATTTATGATTTTTTTACAACATACATTTCAGAATATGAAATTTTTAAAATACAACAAAATGAAAAATATGGTATTCTAGATAAAAATGGGAAAATGATAGTTCCACCGATATATGACATTATTTATTTTGAATACGGGATTATAGTGAAACGTAATAATAAATATGGCATTATTGACTCTAAAGGCAATGAAATAGTCCCAATGCAATATGATTATATATCAAGAGATATAGGCGACGACTTAATTGCAGTTGAAAAAAATGGTAAATATGGATATATTGATATTAAAGGTAACGTTGTGATACCATGTCAATTTGAGGATTGTTCCTCATTTTCTGAAGGATTAGCTCCTGTGTGTATTGGTGAACATTGGGGATATATTAATAAAAAAGGTATTTTTGAAATTGCGCCAAGTTTTGAAAATTGTGAAACTAACCGTTGGTTTACAAACTGTCATTATCCTGATAAATTTCATGATGGAATGGCAGCTATTCGTTTAGGATCTTGCATATCTAACCAATGGCCTATTTATATAAAGAGAGATGAACCTAAATATATAGACAAAAGTGGAAATTATATAACCGATATTGAGTTTAAGTGTGGCTCTGATTTTGTTGATGGGTATGCAATAGTTGGAGTTGATAATAGGGATAAAGTAAATGGATATATTTGGGCAGAAATGGATAAAAAAGGTAATTTGAATTATCAAAAATTTGCTGGCATAGAATACATAGAAATTCATTTTGGATCCAAACAAGATGATAAAATTATCAAATTTAGCAAAAATGGTAAAGTTGGTTTAATGAAACGTAATGGTAAAATAGTAATTGATGCACAATATGATCATATAGGAGGTTTTTACGATGATATAGCCGTCACCATAAATGATGAAAAAGAAGGACTTATCGACTCAAAAGGAAATGTTATTGTTGCACCACAATTTGATGATATTAATAGCTTTCATGATGGTCTTGCAGTAATAAAAATAAATGAATTGTATGGATTTATAAACACTAAAGGCAAAATAGTGATAAATCCAATATATAAACATGCAAAAAAATTTTGTCATGGGCTTGCCCTTGTTGAAATAGATGACAACATAGTAGGGTACATAAATAAAAAAGGAGAGATTATTTATAAAATGCAAATATCTTATAATAATTAACCACTTATGAAACAGTTAATTACATTATTCATTTTGCTAATATCGTTAGCAGCATCGGCACAAACTGAGCACATGAAGTTTATGGGCATACCTATCAATGGCAACATAACTGCGTTTCAGTCAAAATTGGTGCAAAAGGGGTTCAAGTTTGTCAAAAATGGGGCTTCTTCGGGTGAATATGAAGTCTATAAACAATATTCTGGCAAGTTCGCAGGTAAAGAGTGCACTCTTTTTGTTTCATACGACAGAAAAACCAAAATTGTATATGATGCACAAGTGGCTTATAGCTTTTATTACAACGAAAACTACGAATCTAAAAGAGACGATATGTACGAGAGTTTGACAAGTCAACTCTCAAATAAATATCCTAATGCCATTCGCAAAAATGGCGAGAACAGCACTACGTTTATTTTTGATAATGGAAGCATTAGACTTCATACTAAAAATGAATTATATGAATATTCAAACGAGGGTCATCAATATTTGTATGTAACTTACACCGACAATATCAACTACAACAAATCGAAGTCAAGTTTCGTATCAGATGATTTGTAGCTTTGCAATAACATCTTCAAAATCAATACTATGAAACATCTCTTTTCGTTTTTGCTTATTGCCGTATTTGTGGTGGCAAATATGACGCTGATGCGCTGCTCTTGCTCTTCGCACGAAGCCGAATCTACTGTCGATACGCTTATCATTGGCAGCGATACCATTGTTGTGCCTAAAGCCATCGAGGAGATGCCCAGTGTGCCAGCCGATAGTGTGCAATTGCTCGATGCTAATCCTGATCGGCATATTTATAATGTAGCGAAAGAAAAAATCTACCACAAGGCATCGCCTTTCCCTGAAATCGATTCGCTCAGCATCATCACCGATACGTTGGGGCGAAAACTTCTGAGCAATCGTCTCTGTGTGATGATAATGAGCCAAAACGCTGGCGGCTCTATTTTGGATAAATGGGAGCGACAATTCAAGGCGCTCTTCCCTGATAGCAATTATTACGTAACTTATAAAGAGCCATTTGCGCTTGTGATGCAGATTGCTGTGCCTGTCGAAAAGCGCGACAGCGTGCGCGATATTTTGCCCGAGAAGATTACGAACATAAAATTTGCTGTCATCGATGAGGAGTTATTAGAACTGCAAGATTCAAAATACACCCCCAACGATCCGCTCTTCAACTTGTCAATTTTCAGCGCATTAGGCTATGATTGGTATTACGATAAGATACAATAACCAAAGGATCGCCCAAAATTGTAGTTGCGGTGGTTGATGATTATTTTGATCTCAACCATCCCGAGCTGAATAGTACGCGCATTGTCGAGCCATATAGCGTGCTGACGGCCTCTCGCGATGTTGCTCCGCCCGATGAAACCTATTTCCATGGCACTATGGTGGCCTCGCTTGCTGTTGGCAATATCGACAATTATGCCGGAGCTTGCGGAATAGCTCCCGAATGCAGTTTTATGCCAGTAAGCATTGGCAGTTACGATGGATATATTTTGCCCAGTGTACTGATTGTTGGTGTGTTACGAGCTGTGCATAGTGGTGCCGATGTTGTAAACGTATCGGTAGGTTGGGGTGCCAATTTTACCGATGAAGGCAAATCTATCAAGGAGCAAATCAAGTGGAGCAAGCGCAATATGAAAGAGAATGAGAAGGTTTGGAACTACCTATATCAAGTTGCAGCCAACCGCAATACTGTTATTGTCTATGCCGCTGGTAATGAGCGCGATTATATTGCCGTCGATCCGAAGAAACGCAGCGACAATATTATTTGCGTGTCGTCTGTAAATATGGACGATCAGTGGTCGAGTCAGTTTTCCAACGTTGGCAATTTCCCCGAATATGGTGTGCATGCATCCACCGTGTCGGCTCCGGGCGAATACATCTTTGGCGCATTGCCCAATAATAATTATCAGATAGACCTAACTTATTCGCGTGGAACAAGTTACGCTGCGCCGCTCGTTACTGGTGCTGTGGCATTGATAAAGAGTGTGGACAACTCGCTGTCGAATCAAGAAATTATTGAAATTTTGCAGCGCACAGGCAAACCTGTTCAAGGCAAGGGTGGCTCATCTATTGGCAATATCATTCAAATATATGATGCCTTGAATGATGTCAAAAAAGCGATAACCTGCTTTGACGATTTTGTGCGCAATCCGATTGGACTTTGGGGTTGTGTAGAGCAAAGTAAATGCTATACAATAATTGATATGGAGACTGGAGAAACCGGTCCATACTCGGGACAAACACGCTCTTACTTTAGAATAAATTCAGTGAATGAAGGATATGTGTGCGGAGAGCAAATTGTAGTTAAGATAACTGATGTGAAAAGGCTTGTACACTGGGAGATGAAAGAGCCGATGTATTTATATAGTGATGATAGATATCGATTCAAAAACAAATCATATACAGATAGCAAAGTAGCTTTCGAGACTATTAGTTATGGCGGTAATGGATATTTGTCCGATGGTGATTATTGGTACCGAAGTCATGGATTCTATGGTAACGTAAATATGAAATTCTATAAAACAGCCGATGGCAGTTTATGTCTATCTGGCACAAACAAATGGGGCGAGCATGGTGTATATGAACTTAAGCGTTTCAAGAAAATTAAACGTGAATATAAGGCTGAATAGTAGAATATTCTAAATCCAACTTCCCCCCCCATCAACATCGCCATCTCAGCAGTCATCGGGGGAGCGGCGTTAGTTGGGGGGGGGCTTGTGTCCTACAAATTTTTATTTTTTTGAACGGCGCCTCCTTGTAGCCAAGCATGCGATAAATTGCCCTTGCCTCCTTCGATGGCTCACTGCATTGACGTAACTCCACCGAATCGCCTAACGCATTGATAGCCTTGGTAGTAACAAGCTTCTTCGTGCTCATTCGGTGCACAATTCCACTCCAAAATGCCATCTCGCCATGCCGTTTCATCTGCAAGCGAATTGTGTTGACAACCCAATACGACAAAAGGCCAAAAAACAAATGCGCATCGCACCTGTCGTCCCTCTGATGGTAAAGGGGGCGCATGTTGAGGTCGGTTTTATCAAGTGCGATAACGCTATACCTATCTGCATTTAGATCATCCTTGTTGCTTCAGAAATTTGTCTATTTCGAGTTGGTCAATAGCTTGTTTGCAAAGCCATTCGGCATCCACTTCGCGAGCATCAGTATGCTCCACGGTATCGAGGTCGATGTAGCGTTCTTTTTATTTATTTACCTCATTTTCAAGATTATCGAAGCGGTCGGTAGAGCCGTCAGTAATCATTTTGCGCTGGGCAAAAATTTGTTGAAATAATTTGGGGGGTGAAAGTTGGGTTAAACTTTGCAACTTGGTTGCAAAAGATAATTGCAACCTTTGCAAAGTCAGAATTAGAAAAACAGATAAAAACTTTATAATTATGGAACAAATACTTCACATCATCAATGAGATGTCGCCCTACCTGCTTTTGGGGTTTTTCTTGGCAGGACTTATGCACGCTTTTGTGCCCGGGCAGATGTATAGCCAATATTTGTCGAAGCCTACAATTGGCTCGGTGCTCAATGCTGCTTTGCTTGGTATTCCGCTACCACTATGTTCGTGTGGTGTTATTCCTACGGCAATGTCGCTTAGGCGCGAGGGCGCATCGAAAGGTGCTACTGTGTCGTTTCTGATCGCTACACCACAAACAGGCATCGACAGCATTGTTGCTACCTATTCGCTTATGGGGTTGCCATTCGCCATTGTCAGACCTATTGCAGCACTATTTACGGCACTTATGGGCGGACAACTGGTGAATATTTTTAGCAAAAACAACAATGATGCTCCTGCCAATTGCAAATCAGACGACCATTGCGACTGCCACGAGCACAGCAACAAACCTATAGCTACAACATTTGGTGGTAAGCTAAAAGAGGCTATCAGATATGCATTTGTTGATATGATGGCCGACATAGGTAAATGGCTTGTAATAGGTTTGGTTGTAGCCGGACTCATTACAGTGTTGGTGCCCGATAGCTTCTTTCAGATCTTTGCCAACAATAGTTTGCTCAGTATGCTTTTGGTGCTTTGTATGGCTGTGCCAATGTATCTGTGCGCTACGGGTAGCATTCCTATTGCCGTTGCACTTATGCTCAAAGGACTGACGCCCGGCGCTGGATTGGTGATGCTTATGGCAGGTCCGGCATCAAATGTAGCCTCAATATTGGTTATAAACAAAGTACTTGGCAAGCGCACACTTATTGTCTATCTGTGCTCTATCATATTGGGTGCTATTGGCTTTGGTTTGATTATCGACCACCTTATGCCTCGTGAATGGTTCGTTTCATCGCTCACCGCTGCCGATACTTGTTGTGCTGAAGATGGTAGCTACTTTGCATGGATATGCACCGCCGTGCTTACCGCATTGCTTTTCAATGCATTAGTACTCAACAAACATCATCATCATCATGCTGAAGAGACTCATCAGGCTGATATAGTTTTGCACATTAGCGGAATGGACTGCAACCATTGCCGACAGAATGCCGAAAAGGCTATTGCAGGTGTAAAAGGTGTAGAGCATGTAAGCGTCGATTTGCAAAGTGGCGAGGCACATATATGTGGCAATGCCAATATAGAGGAGGTGCGTAAGGCAATAGAGGCAGTGGGATTTACAGCACAATGACAACATACTGTTGAAAAACTCCGTATTTTTGCTAAGAAAAATGCATTGCCATGAAATCGCTCACAGAACTTTATCGCATAGGCATCGGACCGTCATCAAGTCATACAATGGGACCACGCAAAGCTGCCGAAATGTTTGTTGCACGCACTCACAATGTTGCAGCTTTTGAAACAACGCTTTATGGTAGTTTGGCAGCCACAGGACGTGGGCACCTTACTGACAAAACCATCCTCGATGTGCTTCAACCCGTAGCACCTACTACCATCGTATGGCATCCTGAAATTGTATTGCCGTTTCATACTAATGGAATGAAATTTAGAGCATTATCAGACAATAAAGAGATTATTAGCGAATGGACGGTATATAGCATAGGCGGTGGCGCATTGGCAGAGGAAGATGGCTCGGCAACTGACACTCCCGATGTTTATCAGCTCAATAGCATAACGGAGATAATGCAGTGGTGCAAAACCAAAGGTTATGCCTTTTGGGAATATGTAGAGGAGTGTGAAGGTAGTAAGATTTGGGAATATCTTGCGCAAGTGTGGCAAACAATGAAGAGTGCCGTAGAACGCGGTCTTGATCAAGAGGGCGTACTTCCGGGACCACTTCATCTGCGTCGGAAAGCAGCCACTTACAACATCAAAGCAAAAGGCTATCAAGACAATTTGCGAAACAGAGGACTCGTCTTCTCCTACGCATTGGCAGTGAGCGAAGAGAATGCTTCAGGCGGAATGATAGTAACAGCGCCCACATGTGGCTCGTGTGGAGTATTACCAGCCGTACTTTATCACCTGCAGAAGAGCAAAGACTTTTCTGATACACGCATCTGCCGAGCACTTGCAACGGCTGGTCTGTTTGGCAATGCAGCCAAACATAATGCCTCAATATCAGGTGCTGAAGTGGGTTGCCAAGGCGAAGTAGGTGTAGCGTGTGCTATGGCGGCAGCTGCTGCAAATCAGCTATTTGGCGGCAGCACTACACAGATAGAATATGCGGCTGAAATGGGTTTAGAGCATCACTTGGGCATGACGTGCGACCCTGTGTGCGGTATGGTGCAAATACCTTGCATAGAACGCAATGCTATGGCAGCAGTGCGAGCCCTCGATGCCAACATATACTCCACCTTTTCTGACGGACAACATAGTGTGTCGTTTGACAAAGTGGTAGAGGTGATGAAGCAAACGGGGCACGACATACCCTCGCTCTACAAAGAAACAAGCGAAGGCGGTTTAGCAAAGGAGTATGGAATGTAGTGATATAACTATTTTATTTACAATAAAATAGGCGACTATATGTATAAAAAGTATGCATATAGTCGCCTAAAATATGTTTTTTGTGAGAAAAGTGAGAATGTTTACTCAAGTTTCGCAAGTGAAAATATACTGCAAACAAGTCCCCAATATAAGACCTTCCCATTAATTTTACTTTTTCTTTCCGCAAGAAAAAGTAACAAAAAGAACTCGTCGCTGTTGCCACTCCGCTAAAAATTATCTCCGCTACGCTA
>CAJONN010000150.1 GCA_905235955.1 uncultured Marinilabiliaceae bacterium | reverse complement strand
TTCGCTCAAACAGAAAATCGTTTTTAACGCTTCGCTACGATAATTTTCTTTACGCTCCGTGCCAAAGGCGACAACCGCGAGGTGAAAATCGGGTTCCGTACTAGTTGTCGGAAGCAATTTGTTGGTTATATTTCTTTCGCCAATTCGGGGCTACTTTACTTGCGAAACTTGAGTAAGTAATAAGTGCTAAAAATAACAAAGCCTTGCGTCAAACTACTGATGCAAGGCTTTATTGGAGCTCTCCAGGTAGGACTTGAACCTACGACCTACGGATTAACAGTCCGCCGCTCTAACCAACTGAGCCACTGGAGAGTGTAAGTGCATTATCGGGATGTCTTGCCCGAAAAGCGTTGCAAAATTAGGCATTTCTCACAAATATCCAATATATTTGCACTGATTTTTTCAAGAAAAGATAACAAAAAACAATGAAAGCTAAGGTTCTGGGCATGGGCAATGCGCTCGTCGACGTATTGGTGAGGATACCTAACGATGATATTCTCTCGCACTTCAATCTACCCCGTGGTAGTATGCAGCTGGTTGATAGTGCCCGCTCGGCCGAAATATACGAAGCTATCAGACATCTGAATCCACAAATCGTATCGGGCGGTTCAGCTTCTAATACAATTAGTGGCTTGTCTAATTTAGGTATTGCTACTGGCATTGTTGGCAAAATAGGGCGCAACGAGTTGGGACAACTTTACAAAGGCGATATGGAAAAGACGGGTATAGAAACTCACCTTTTTAGCTCTGATACATTATCGGGCAACTGCATATCGCTCATTAGTTCTGACTCTGAACGAACTATGGCAACATGCTTGGGCGCTGCTATTGAACTTACTGCCGATGATATTTCTGACGACCTCTTCAATGGCTTTTCGCACCTCTATGCCGAAGGATTTCTTGTGCAAAACTATGACCTTATAGAAACTGTATTTAAGAAGGCACACGCACATGGTCTTACCTGTTGCCTCGACCTTGCATCGTACAATGTGGCCGAAGAAAATAAAGATTTTCTTGTGCAAATTATTGAAAAATATGTTGATGTAGTTTTTGCCAACGAAGAAGAAGCTACAGCCTTTACGGGCAAAGAAGATCTTGAGGCACTTAACGAAATAGGCGAAATAGCACAAACAGCTATTGTAAAACTTGGTAGACGAGGTAGCCTTATCAAAATGAACGATACCATAACACGCATTGGCATAGTGTCGTGTGTGCCAATAGACACTACGGGCGCTGGCGACTTATATGCAGCCGGCTTTTTGTATGGCATGATAAACGGTTTGTCGCCCGAAAAATGTGGCGAAGCTGGTGCCGTTTTGGCAGCCAACGTTATTGAAGTTATCGGCACAAAAATGGATACTCGCCGATGGACTAACATACGCAAGGTGATAAACAAACTCTGAGATGAAATTTGAAGCATTCCGCCTCAAGCCCATTATTTTGAGCAATATAGCTCAAATGGGTTTTAGTCGCACCACCGACATACAGTTTAAAGCCATACCCCCTATAATGAATGGCGACGATGTGCTTGCCATAGCGCAAACAGGCACTGGCAAAACAGCTGCATTTGCCATTCCGGCTATCGACAACTTGCTTTCGCGCAAGCGCAATGCCGACTATATGGGCGTTCGGTGCCTAATAATGGAGCCTACTCACGAGTTGGCACAGCAAACGGGCAAAGTAGTGGAACAAATAACACATGGTACACCACTCAACGTGCTCGTTATTCATGGTGGAAGCAATCAAGAACCTCAAATAGAGCAACTTAAAAAAGGTGTAGACATACTCATAGCTACACCCGGCCGGCTTTTCGACCTTGTGCATCAGGGTTATCTGAAGACATTTGGTGCTGAAATACTCATTCTCGACGAAGCTGACCACATGCTCGATATGGGTTTTATCAACGATATAAGGCAAATAGTAAAATATCTGCCCAAACGTAGGCAAACGCTCTTCTTCTCGGCTACTATCGACGAAAAGATAAAAAAGTTGGCATACTCACTTGTCGTGAAGCCTGTCAACATTCGTATATCGCCCAAAAATATGGTAGCAAAAAACGTTACACATACACTTATATATGTGCCAATGGACGAGAAACGATTCTTTTTAGAGCGCATATACAATGAAAATCCGCAAAGCAAATTTATAGTTTTTGTTCGCACCAAAATAAGAGCTGAGCGTGTGCTGCAAGCCATGCAACGTGCTGGTATAGAGGCTGTAAATATGCATGGCGATAAGAGTCAAACCGAGCGTACCGCATCGCTCGAAGCCTTCAGAAGCGGCAAGGTGCGCATGCTCATTGCTACTGACATTACAGCGCGTGGCATAGACCTACCAGCACTCGACTATGTGGTAAACTACGATGTGCCCGATGTGCCTGAAAACTATGTGCACCGCGTAGGACGTACAGGGCGTGGAGTAAATAAGGGCTATGCCGTAACGATGTGCGCCAAAGAAGAAACTGACAATTTAGCAGCTGTAGAAGATTATTTGGGTGGAAAAATAGACGTAATAGAAATGTCGGCAACTGACCGCGAAGCTACTATTGACTTTAGCCAAGAGAAAAATATCAATTGGAAGCAAATGCTGTCAGACGAGATAGATAAAGAGCTGATGAGAGAAAGCAAACAAGGCAAGAAAAAGAAAAAATAATGGAGCAGTCAGTACTCAAAGGACGCATACACTCTATGGAGAGTTTTGGCACAGTCGACGGACCGGGAATAAGGTTTGTAACATTCTTACAAGGCTGCCCTATGCGCTGCCTTTTCTGTCATAACCCTGATACATGGGATTTGCAAGCTCCTGTGCAATACGAACTTACGCCACAGCAATTGCTCGATGAGGTGTTGCGCTACAAAAACTTTATCAAGTCGGGTGGAGTAACAATGACAGGTGGCGAGCCACTTGTGCAAGCCGACTTTGTGCGCAGTTTTTTTGCTCTCTGCAAAGCCGAAGGACTGCATACAGCCATCGATACATCGGGTGTCATATTCTCTGATAAAGCTAAAGCCGTATATGAACTTGCTGACCTTGTCTTGCTCGACATAAAAACCACCGATGCCGACCTTCATAAACGCCTCACCGCACATAGTCTTGATAATAACCAACTTACACTCCAATATTTGCAACAACAAGGCAAACCCGTATGGATACGTCATGTAGTTACGCCCACCATCAACGACGACGATGAGCATCTTAGTAGTGTTGCCGAATACCTATCAGGCTTTTCTGTGATAGAACAAGTTGAAATATTGCCTTATCACACTATGGGCAAATATAAATATGAAAACTTGGGTATCGAATATCCACTGTCGCACCTAACAGACTTGCCGCAAGCAACTACTCAGCACGCACTTAGTATTTTCAGAGACAAACTTAAATGCAGAGTATTAGCCTGATTTGTGCAAAAATTATTATCTTGCGTCAAAAAAAATAAAAACACTATGGGATTGATGAATGTTTTGTTAGGCAATGCCTCAGAGGTAGACCTAAACGAATTGCAAAAAGAATTTGCTGACATCTTGATAGACGGCGAAATACTTGAAAAAGCATATAGCATCATTCGCGACAAATGGGTATTCACCAACAAACGCCTCATATTGCTCAACGTGCAAGGCGTAACAGGTTCTAAGCGCGAATATCTGAGCATTCCATATGAAAATATATCACATTTCTCTATCGAAACACCCGGCACTCTCGATGACGACTGCGAACTGAGAATAGTTATCAAAGGCTCAGCAGGTTTCTTGAAAAAAGAATTCTCTCGCAAAACCGATATCAAGTCGCTACAGAAACTGCTTGCAAGCCATATATTGGGGGCTCATTAGTTTTGACTTCTAAATAGCTAAAAATGATCGATATAAGAATAGGTTACGGCTTTGATGTGCATCAGCTCAAAGAGGGGCTTGAAATGTGGATAGGTGGAGTGAAAGTAGAGCACACCAAAGGTTGGGTGGCTCACTCTGATGGCGATGTGCTCATACATGCCATTTGTGATGCACTGCTTGGTGCAGCTGGTATGCGCGACATAGGCTACCACTTTCCTGACACCGACGATAGCTTCAAAGGTATCGATAGCAAGCAGCTATTGCGACGCACCATAGAACTTATTGCCCAAAAAGGCTACAAAGTAGGCAATATCGACTCAACAATAGCCCTTCAGCGCCCCAAAATAAAGCCACTCATAGAGCAAATGCAACAAACACTTGCCAACGTTATAGGCATCAGTGCTGACCGCATATCAGTAAAAGCTACTACAACTGAACATTTGGGCTACGAAGGCGAAGAAAAAGGAGCATCGGCATACGCAGTAGCACTGATATACAAAGAATAAATATAGCGTAATTATTTATATTCGCATCGTAAAATATCTTTTTACGATGCTTTTTATTTATTAATGGGATAAAAAATGATTGATGTATGGTATAGTGCAATAGGCTTGTGTAGTGCAACGCTAATAGGCTCATTATTAGGTTTTGTGATAAAAGAACTTCCGCATAAATGGAATGACACTGTGTTAGGTTTTTGTGCCGGAATAATGCTTGGAGCTGCTACACTCGGACTTATTGTTCCAGCTTTTGATATGGTTAGTGATTGGCAAATGCTAATAGTGTTTGTTGGAGTCATAGGTGGAGCTCTTTTCCTTAATGTTCTCGACCTCATAACACCTCATTTGCATCATATAACAGGTCTTGACCCTGAAGAGCATATTACCAATAACACATTGAACCACATATTGCTTTTTGTAATGGCCATAGCCATACATAAACTGCCAGAAGGTATTGCAGCAGGTGTGAGTATGAGTGAGTTGCATAATGGAGAGTCGTCGTGGGCTGTTTCATTTGGCATAGCATTGCAAAACGTTCCGGAAGGAATGGTAATTATAGCTCCATTACTTTTAGCAGGTGTTACAAGGTTGAGAACATTAGTAATATCAGTAGCTATTGGTTT
>CAJONN010000149.1 GCA_905235955.1 uncultured Marinilabiliaceae bacterium | reverse complement strand
CAAAACATAAAAAGTGCCTCTGAAAAGTTTGAAACTCTCGCAGCCCGCATAAACACTTGCTTTGCAAAGGATTTTATCCTGCAATTTGACCTATAGGTCAAAAAATTTGTAGGACACAAGCACCACCCAACTAACGCTGCTTCCTCGATGACTGCTGGAATGGCAATATTGATGGGGTGAAAGTTGGGTCAAAACTCCATCTTCACAGCTACACACTTCATCTCAACGCCCACTGGAGGTGCCATTTTGGCTACTCTGACACTGCCACCTACAAGTCCAAAGTTGGCAAATTGACTCTGAATTCGAGTGCAAATGCGGCTTACTACATTTTCGAGCAGATGACTTTTTTGTGCCATCTCTTCCTTCACAATGCCAACTACATCAACATAGTTGAGCGCATTGCGAATATCGTCAGTAGAGGCAGAAAGTGAACTCTCTACGCGCAAAGTTATGTCTACAATGAAGTTATTGCCAACCTTTTGTTCTTCAGCATAGCAACCATGATAGGCGTATATCTTTATCTGTTCAAGTTCTATTGTAGCTATCATTCTCTTTTTTTTGTGCAATAAATTTTAAAAATGCCCAAAAATACACCTTTATTTGTTACTATTTAAAAATGGTATGAATGAAAACAATTATTTTTGCATCAACAAAAATTTTTTTTCAAAATACAACACAAAAACTCAGAATATATGAGTATCGAAGAGTCAGAGCTTGGTGGTGAGAAGAAAAGCAACTTCATCATCGAAGCAATAGAAAAAGATTTGGCAGAGGGTAAGAATGGCGGACGAGTTCAAACACGTTTCCCGCCCGAACCTAACGGATATTTGCATATAGGACATGCCAAAGCCATCTGTATGGATTTTGGCGCAGCCGAGCAATATGGTGGCGTGTGCAACTTGCGTTTCGACGATACAAACCCTGTAAAGGAAGACGTAGAATATGTTGATGCCATCAAAGAAGATATAAAATGGCTCGGCTTCCAATGGGGCAACGAATATTATGCTTCTGACTATTTCCAACAACTTTGGGACTTTGCTATACGCCTTGTGAAAGAGGGCAAAGCATACATCGATGAGCAAACATCAGAAGAAATTGCTCAGCAAAAAGGTACGCCAACTATACCCGGACAAAATAGCCCATATCGCAACCGCCCAATAGAGGAAAACTTAGCGCTCTTCCTCAAAATGAACAGTGGCGAAGTAGAAGAAGGCGCAATGGTGCTACGTGCCAAAATAGACATGGCAAACCCCAATATGCACTTCCGCGACCCAATCATCTATCGCGTAGTGAAACACCCACATCATCGCACAGGCAACAAATGGTATGCCTACCCAATGTACGACTTTGCACATGGACAAAGCGACTACTTTGAGGGCGTTACACACTCACTCTGTACACTCGAATTTGTTGTACATCGCCCACTTTATGATTTCTTCATCGACGAACTAAAAGAACAAAAAGACCTTGACGACAATCGTCCAAGGCAATATGAGTTCAACAAACTCAACCTTAGCTACACACTTATGAGCAAGCGCAATCTGCTCATACTCGTCAAAGAAGGACTCGTACAAGGCTGGGACGACCCCCGAATGCCAACCATCTGCGCCTTCCGCCGCCGTGGCTATTCACCCGAGTCAATACGCAAATTTGTTGACAAAATAGGCTATACCACATACGACGCACTCAACGAATTTGGTTTGCTCGAAAGCGTTGTGCGCGACGACCTCAATAGTCGTGCTACCCGTGTGTCGGCTGTGCTCAACCCAGTAAAATGCATCATCACCAACTACCCCGAAGGACAAGTAGAACAGCTCGAAGCCATCAACAACCCTGAAGATCCGGCAAGTGGCACACACACAATAGAATTTAGCCGTGAACTATGGATAGAGCGCGACGACTTTATGGAAGATGCACCCAAAAAATACTTCCGTATGACCCCCGGACAAGAAGTTCGCCTCAAAAACGCATACATAGTAAAATGTACAGGTTGTAAGAAAAATGCAGCTGGCGAGGTAGAAGAAGTATACTGCGAATACGACCCACTCACACGTAGTGGCATGCCAGAGAGCAATCGCAAAGTGAAAGGCACACTTCATTGGCTCAGCGTAGCACATTGCCTCCCTGCCGAAGTGCGCCTCTACGACCGCCTTTGGACCTGCGAAAATCCGCGCGACGAAATGGCACGCATACGCGAAGAAAAACAATGCGATGCACTTACAGCCATGAAGGAGATGATAAACCCCGATTCGCTCAAAGTGCTAACCAACTGCTATGTAGAAAAATATCTGGCCGATGCTAAGCCGCTTGATTACTTGCAGTTCCAACGTATTGGCTATTTCAACGTAGATAAAGACTCAACGCCACAACATCTGATATTCAATAAAACTGTCGGATTGAAAGATTCGTGGGCAAAAGAGGCTAAAAAATAATAAATACGTTTTTCAATAAAAATGTATCAGTAGAGGCGTCAAAGATGCTATGGCGCCTCTTTTTTTGTTTATATCATAACAATATGAAATTCATTATCTTATCTCTTTTTTCGTTTAGCTCATTGGTTGTGTGGGCTGCAGAAACTGATAGCTCAAAAATCCTTCTATTGTCGGCAAAGGCTGACTATGGTACAGTGCTCAACAGCAACGACTTTGTTGATGGCCTAAACGCTCACAACGAGGTTATCAATAGGTTTTCTGACATCTCTCTTAGCATAGGTTGGCAAACACAAGGCAAAGAGGAGTGGGAACAACAACATAAGTTGCCATCGTTTGGCATAGGTATGGCTATTTCTCGTTTCAACAATACGGCAGAGATTGGCAAACCATTTTCAGTTTTTGGCTTTTATCATGGTGTGCTAAAGCGTTGGCAACATTCAGCTTTTAGGTCTAATTTGGAATTAGGCTTGGCATTCAACTGGAAGAATTTCGACCTGCAGAGCAATCCGTACAACATTGCCATAGGCTCTAAAATTACTTCACGCATCAGTTTTGGGCTCGACTATGAATATTTTCTTACCAACCGATTGCAATTGGCCGTTGGTGCAAATCTTACACACTTCTCCAATGGCGCTATTCGCAAGCCAAACAAAGGTCTCAACTGCGTTGCACCATTTGTGAGGCTGACGTACCTATTTGACGAGTATAAGCCCAACAACTTGGTGTTTGTTTCTACCAAAAAACAACATCACGAAGTGCAAGTAGCTGTAGGTTATGGAGTTAAACAAGAAGAAAATAGCATAAATCGAAATCCAGAACTAAGTTCGTATTACGAACACATACAAAAATACAAAGTAATAACCCTGAAAGCCAACTATATGCGTCAATATTCATCCAAAGGCAAATGGGGTGGTGGCGTGAGTGTCTACTTTGATGAGTGGCGAGGTTGTGGTTTGTTTGTAGACGAAAACAACAATGCGCACAAAGTAAAGACGCAATGCGGTAAAGAACCTATAGTGGGGCTCTTCTTGGGGCATGAGTTGCTAATTAATAAAGTAGGCATACTAACCGATATCGGCGGAAATGTATATATGGCACATTCTGATATTGAATATCAAAACAGAAAAGTGCTATTCGAAAGGCTTGGCATAAAATATTATCTGCCATTCAATATGTTTGTTGGAGTGAATGTTTTTGCTAATGGTGTGAAAGCTAATATTGTAGAGTGGAATACGGGCTATGCTCTGCAATGGGGCAAACGAGAAATAAGTCGATGAGGTAGTGCATAAAAAATAAAAAACAGACTGCCAAAGTATCTCTATGTAAGTACTTTGGCAGTCTGTTTTGGAGAGTGATCCAGGCGGGACTCGAACCCACGACCCGCAGCTTAGAAGGCTGCTGCTCTATCCAGCTGAGCTACTAGACCATCGCTTTTTGCGGTGCAAAGATACACAATTATCGGTAATAACAAGCTATGTGATAGCTTTTTTATCTGAAGCCGATAATATGTCGTACCTCTTTTATAGTTTCCTGAGCACTTTGGCGAGCTTTGTCGGCACCCTGAGCGGCTATTTTGTGTAGCAAATCTTTGTCGGCCGAATACTGCGCAATGCGTTCTCTGATAGGGTCAGTGAACTTTATAATGTCTTGTGCAAGTTGCTTTTTGAGGTCGCCATATCTTATTGAGCAGTCGTTCCACTTCTCCTCAAAGAATTTCACCGTGTCTGGTTCGCTCACAATGTTGAGGAATGTGAAAAGATTCTCTATTACTTCAGGTTTAGGGCTGTTGGGTTGTGTCGGACCACTGTCAGTTACAGCCTTCATCACCTTTTTCTGTATGGTTTTTGCGTCATCTTTGAGGTAGATGCAGTTGCCTTCGCTCTTGCCCATTTTGCCCGAACCATCAAGACCGGGTATTTTGACGGCTTTTTCTGAAAAATAGAACGATTGTGGTTCAGGGAAGAAGTCGACGCCATAGATGTTGTTAAAGCGTCGGGCACATTTGCGCGCCATCTCCATATTTTGCTCTTGGTCTTTGCCTACAGGCACTTTCAGTGCGCGGTGTATCAAGATGTCTGATGCCATAAGCGTAGGGTAGGTGAGCAGTCCGGCATTGACATTGTCAGGTTGCTTGCGTGCCTTCTCTTTGAAGGTAGTTACTCGTTCCAACTCGCCCAAATAGGCGTTCATATTCAGAAATAAGTATAATTCCAATACCTCTTTTACATCGCTTTGTACGTATATGGTCGATTTTTCAGGGTCAAGACCACAAGCTAAATATTCTGCCAAAATGGTGTCGACACTCTGCACTATATCTTCAGGTTTAGGATGTGTGGTGAGCGAGTGCCAATCGGCAATGAAGAAATAGCAATTATAATCGTTCTGCATGCGCACAAAATTGGTTACTGCGCCAAAATAATTTCCCAAATGTAGGTTGCCCGTGGGGCGTATTCCGCTTACTACTTTCTCCATTTTTAGTTGTTAAAATTTTTGTTTGGCAAAAATACAAAATAAAATTTGTGGAAAATAATGACTC
>CAJONN010000148.1 GCA_905235955.1 uncultured Marinilabiliaceae bacterium | reverse complement strand
CGTTTTTAACGCTTCGCTACGATAATTTTCTTAACGCTCCGTGCCAAAGGCGACAACCGCGAGGTGAAAATCGGGTTCCGTGCTTATTGTTGGAAGACAATTTGTTGGTATATTCTTTTCGCCAATTCTCAGGGCTTATTTTCTGTGCATTTTTTACTTGCGAAACTTGAATGAAGAGTTTTTTCAGAAATACAGATAACACTAATTAAAAAGGTTTTTGGATTACCTTAATACCATACGCTCTTTCATTTAAAACCTTTTCTTATTTGACTACGCCGGACTTCGTTTCGCTACGCTTAAGTAAACAGACAAAAAGAGTTGGCTTCAGATTTTGAAACCAACTCCTTTATTACTTGACTTGTTCTGTTTTAATTACTTGTTTGCTCTACGTGCTGAGTAGCTTATCTTTAGAGCCTGTGCTTTACGCAAAGCTTGCTTGATGTCAGTTATGGTACCCATCTGCACATCATAGTCGGCTTTGATAGAGACAGTCATCTTCGGACGGTCAGCCTCCTTCATGTTTTCACGTTCGGTGAGGATGTAACTCTCAATGTCGTCAACTGTTGCGTATGAGTCGTTGAGCTGTATACGTGGCTCGGAACCGAACTTGCGAGCATTCAGTGGTTTACCTACATAGATATAGGAAACGAGCGACTTTTGTTCAAGTTTTGTTACCTCGGTTGCCTCTGGCGACTTAATCTTGACCATCATTGTCACTTCTTTCATTGAAGTAGCAACCATGAAGAAGAACAGCAACATAAACACGATATCAGGCAGTGAAGAAGTGTTGAGCTTCTGCTGCGCATTTTTCTTGCCTTTTTTAAACTTTGCCATTACTTCTTATAGTTTTTAGGTTCTGCTTCTGAAATACGCTGAGGATAAACCTTTCTGATAGCATCTTTTTCTGCATCAGAGCAATCTTCGTAGCTTTTATGGAATTTGATTTTGGCAAATTCGTCACGTAGCTCGTTGTAGGCTGCCTGAAGTTCGTTTTGCACTTGCAGATAAGCTTGATATTGGCTACCGCGGTCGTTCTGAAGCGAAATAACGCCTTTCGATACAGGGTATGTACCTATCAGAGGTATTTCTGTTTCAGATTTTTCAGGAAGATTATCTTTGTCAGCGGGGTTTGCAATAAACTCTTTTGCTTTTTCCTTCAGTTCGCTAACATCAACCCACTCACCCTCAACGAGGAGTTGGTTGCGGAAGTTGAGCAGTACAGTGAATACGTTGCGTTCCTTGATAGGTGGCGCATCGTCTTGATTGTTCGGAAGCATAGGTGGAAGCATACGTGCCAAACCTGTGTCCGTGCTCATTGTTGTAGCGACGAGGAAGAATATCAAAAGAAGGAATGCAATGTCAGCAAGTGAGCTGGCATTTAGTTCCGGTGTTTCTTTCTTACTCATCTTTTTGGTTGATTTTAAGTTTTTACAATTGGTTCATCAACGGAACAATTGTATTACTTCTGATACTATAATAGCTACTACTGCTACTACTGCTGAGATGTAACCAAGGAACAAACCTGTGTCGGCTATTTTGAGCCAGAATGGTACATTCTCAGTGCCTTCATAACCTATAAGTGGAAGTGGAGTGCCATCAGCAAGTGCCCAGCATACTCCTACCAATATGGCTGCACCAATGACAGCTATCACGGTTTTCAGAAGGTTTGAAGTGTCAACAATTGCACCAATTACGTATGAAAGAACTGCACCTATTATGGCTATTGCCAACAACACAATAGACCATGTAATAACTGTACCTGTAGATTCAAATTGTTCAGGATTAGCGATGTCGTATGAGGCCTCAGTTGCGCTAAGTGCCATAAGTACTACGCTAATGACCATCAACAGAATCATCACAGATTGTGATATATAACCTGTTAATTTCATTTTATTCTATGTCTTATTTTTGACAAGTTATCACTTCGTAATGGTGACAACTGATTAATGGTTTCTCTGATATTTTGTGATGATGTCCATCAATGAGATAGAAGCATCTTCCATCTTGTTGACTATGCCATCGATCTTAACTACAATGTAGTTGTAGAATACCTGAAGAATTACGGCAGCAATAAGACCAAAGAGTGTTGTAAGAAGGGCTACCTTGATACCACCTGCAACGGCGATAGGAGAGATATCACCCATAGCCTGAATGCTATCGAATGCACCGATCATACCAACGACTGTACCCATGAATCCGAGTGATGGTGAGAGGGCGATGAAGAGCGAGATCCAAGTAAGACCGCTTTCAAGCTGACCCATCATTACTGAGCCGTATGAAACAACTGATTTTTCTACCATTTCAGCACCTTCGTCGTAACGAAGCAAACCCTGATAGAATATTGAGGCAACTGGTCCACGTGAGTTGCGGCAAACGTTTTTAGCCTCTTCTACACCACCTTTTTCAAGAGCCTCTTCTACTTTAGCAAGGAGCTTTTTGTTGTTGGTGTCAGCTGCAGTCAAGTAGATAATTCTTTCAATTGAAACTGCCAAACCAAGTACAAGACATGCAAGCACTGGAAGCATCCAGCCTACACCACCTTCAACAAACTTAGTTTTAAGGGTTTTGTGAATTGAAACTTCTTCTGTTGCTGCTGGTGCAGCTGCTTCATCATTAGCTGCAACCTCTTCTGTTGCTGCAACCTCCTCTGTCTGCTCTGCAGCCTCTGCTGCTTCTTCCTGAGCATTTACTGTAGAGCCAAAACTCAACATTCCGAAAACTGCTACAAAAGCAAATAGCTTCTTCATAATTTTAGTAAAAATTTTTTAATTTATTATTAATTGATATTTATTTATTTAAGTTGCACATTTAATGCACTTTAGCTCTAAATGCAAACACCTTTGATAAGGTATATTTACATTCAGCGGTCTAAGTTAGACATTTTTTATGAAAAATCTTTATCATCTTACAGATATTTCTCCTCTAAGCGATTTGTTGAGCATCATTCTTACTTCGCCTATATCAGTATAATTACCCAACAGATACATCAATTTTGTTACGGCTGCTTCGGTTGTTATATCATATCCACTTACTACTCCTATCTGTTTCAGGTGCACGCCTGTGTCATATCGCCACATTTCTACACTGCCACTCATACATTGTGTTACGTTGACTATTGTTATGCCTCGTTTTATGGCTTCTGATAGTTCTTCGATAAACCATTTGTAGGTGGGTGCATTGCCTGAGCCAAATGTTTCGAGTACTACACCTCGCAATCCGTCGACGCTGAGCATGGCATGAAGCACTTTGCGTGTAATGCCCGGAAATATTTTGATAATGACTACGTTGGTGTCCATTTTTTCGCTTACTGACAATGTGCCTCCTATGGCCGAGTAGCGAATGTAGGGGTAGTTGTATTTGATGCTGATGCCAACATCGGCAAGCGATGGATAGTTGTCAGAACGAAAGGCGTTGAGGTTTTCGGCATTGAATTTTGTTGTGCGATTGCCTCTGAATAGTTTCGACTGGAAGTAGACGCACACTTCTGGTACTATGGCGGTGTTGTGTTCTTGCGCAGCTGCTATCTCAATGGCTGCTATTAGGTTTTCTTTGCCGTCGGTGCGAATGGTACCCATTGGCAATTGGCTACCTGTAAGCACTACGGGCTTTGATAGGTTACAGAGCATATAGCTTAGTGCACTGGCTGTATAGGCCATTGTGTCTGTGCCATGCAGTATTACGAAGCCATCGAATTTGTTGTAGTTGACACTTATGGTGCGCGCTATTTTTATCCAAATGTCGGTTGATATTTCTGATGAGTCGATTGGTGGGTCGAAGGCTATGGTTTGCACGTCGAAGTCAAACATGCTAAGTTCTGGCACTTTGCTGCGTATATTGGAAAAGTCCATTGGCACAAGCGAGTTGTTTTCGGCCGATTTGACCATGCCTATTGTTCCGCCAGTATATATAATAAGTATGCTTCGTTGACTCATTGAAGATGTGTGGTTGTCTATTTTGTTGTGTGTGTTTTTACAAAAAATGCACTTATAGTCTGAAGAGTTGGCGTGCATTGTTATCTGTTATCTGCTCTACTTCATCGGCTGAAAGTTGATAAGCCTCTGAGAGTTTCTGAAGCACCAATGGCAAATAGGATGGTTCGTTGCGTTTGCCTCTGTTTGGCAAGGGCGAAAGATATGGTGCATCGGTTTCGAGCAATACTTTATTTATAGGTATATAGTTTGCAAATATTTGTGGCAATTCTGATTTTTTGTAAGTAAATGTGCCGTTGACACCATACATAAGATTTGGGTATGTGCTTGTGCAGCGTTGAGCGTCGGCAGCTGTGCCTGAGAAACAGTGGAGCGAACCTACTATCAGTTGTGGGTCGAACTGTTCAAAAACTTCATACATCAGGTCAAAGGCGTTGCGAATGTGAATAGACATAGGCAAGTGGTGCTCTATGGCATAGTTTATTTGCCACTTGAAAGCGTCGGCTTGTTGCTGCCTAAATGTATCGTCCCAGTAGAGGTCGAGCCCTATTTCGCCTATCCCCACAATGCGTTTATCAACATTGGCTGCAGCATAGATGCACTCCAATTGTTGCTGATAGTCAGCATCAACACTTGTTGGATGCAAACCATACATAGGTAAGCATATTTCTGGATATAGGTTACAAGCTTCGTCCATAGCTAAGAGCGACATGGTATCAATGTTTGGCAATAATATGCGCGATACGCCAACCGACTTAGCACGAGCAATAACTTCGTCACGATCTTGTTCAAACTCTTCGCCGTCAATATGTGTATGAGTATCTATCATCTGTTGCTTGCATTTTTTCTGAGTGCAAAATTAACGACGAATAATGTATATTATATCATTTTTGAGCTATCAGTTTTTCTATATTAGTAGATTTTTTCTTGTTTATCTTACTTAGAGGCAAATTATTAAACTTTTACAAGTATTTTGATGTAATTTTTCACAATCTATCCTTCAAGTCACAATTCTTTCATTCTCAAGTTTCGCAAGTAGAAATGTACTACAAACAAATTTCCAAACACGACTTTCTCATTAGTCTTTTACTTTTT
>CAJONN010000147.1 GCA_905235955.1 uncultured Marinilabiliaceae bacterium | reverse complement strand
AGCTATTATAGTAATTTCAGAAAAAGCAATATCTTTGCATTAAAGATTTTATTCTGATTTATGGAACAACAGCAGTTTGATATTGTCAGAAACAAAAAGACCTTAATATCCGAACCACCTCGGTATGAGGTTATTATATACGATGACAATGAAACCACAATTGATTTTGTATATATGATACTTTCGGTAGTTTTTGGTAAAACCGATGCCGAGTCGGACGCTATTGTGGCCGAAGCACAGAAAAAAGGTAACGCAATTGTGGGTATTTATTCATTCGACATGGCAAAAACAAAGGTGAACAAAGCTCTTGCATTGGCTCACAACGCTGGGTTCCCATTGCGTTTTTCAACCAAAAAAAGATAGTAAAAACGATGGAAATAAGATATACAAAACTCTTCTCAAAAATAATAGAAGACTCGCTTGCATTGGCCAAATCGATGTCGCACGAGTTTGTTACTCCAGAACATATACTAACATCGCTTAGCACCCTTCCGCAATTCAACGAAGCACTTGCTATGCTTGACGTATCGGGCGAAAAACTCAATGCTGAGATGAATGCTTAT
Organism: uncultured Marinilabiliaceae bacterium; assembly: GCA_905235955.1. Taxonomy (GTDB): domain Bacteria; phylum Bacteroidota; class Bacteroidia; order Bacteroidales; family Marinilabiliaceae; genus W3P20-009. The sequence continues at coordinate 4,507 of CAJONN010000147.1, read as the reverse complement.
CTCTCTACGCTCGACAAAGCTCCACTCCCCAATGAAATGCCTGAAATGTCGTATCAGTTTCAGATGGTTGTAGCGCGTGCCGCTATGATAGCTGACGACGTAGACAAGAAAAAGCAACATGTGATAACAATACCACACATAGTTGAGGCAATAATGGGGCTCAAAGATTCGTTTGCTGAATATATGCTATCGTCTCGCATCGCAAACAAATATATGCAACTGCTTAGCTTGCTTGATGAAACATGCAAAGGCGATACGATAAACGATCTGAAGTCGAATCTGTCAGTCAATGTGGTTGAAAAACATATTGGCAACGCACCCATTGACAACTTCGACCTCTCTGACCTACCCGACGGAATAAATGGTCAGCACCTTGATGATGCTAAAATGCTGTTTGTTGACAACATTAGCGAATTTTACAACGACTATCCACCCATTGTAGGGCGCACCAACGAACTATCGCGTATGATTGAAGCCATCTGCCGGTGCGACAACAACAATATAATGTTGGTGGGCGAACATGGTGTTGGAAAAACAGCTATGATATATGCTTTAGCTCGTCATTTGCGTGAAGGCAAAGTGCCTCGTAGGCTCAAAAAAATAAACGTTTATAGCATCGACCTTATTTCGCTCTCTTCGGGTACAATGTACAAAGGCGAAATAGAAAACCGCATACGCGAAACAATTGACAATATATGCAACCGCGACAGTTTGGCCATAATATCGCTCGAAGGCTTGCATACGCTCATGTTGCAAAATCCAAATAGCGATAGTGCTGTTGATGTGGGAAGTTTGCTAAACAACTATTTGTCAGACAGTTGTATTTCTATTATTATTTCACTCTCGTATGATGAAATGTCGAAGTCGGTGCACAAAAACAAAACACTCATGCAACGTTTTCAGCGCATCGACATCAATGAGCCAACCGAAGAGGAAACCATAGAGATTTTGACAGGAATAAAAATAAAATACGAAACATATCACAAAGTAGAATATACTCCAGAGGCAATACGTAGCACAGTAGAACTTAGCAAAAAGCATATTCGCGACAGATTTTTGCCTGAAAAAGCCATCGACCTGATTGACCAAACAGGTGCTCGCATAGAGGCTCTCAAGCGCAGAAAAAAGACTATTGAAGCAGAAGATATAGCTGAGTCGCTCAGAGTGCGCTACAACATAAAAGCTGTAGGCGAAAAAGATGAAGAGGCACTGATGCAAACATTGGCTGAGCGTATGAAAGCCAAAATATATGGTCAAGATGACGCAATAGACACCATAGTTTCGGCAGTGCAACTTTGGAAGTCGGGCTTGTCAGACCCTGACAAACCTATAGCCAATTTGCTCTTTGTTGGTCCGACGGGTGTAGGCAAAACTGAAGTAGCTCGCACCTTAGCCGAAGAGATGGGACTACCTTTGCAACGTTTCGACATGAGCGAATATGTAGAGAAACACACAGTTGCCAAACTTATAGGTTCGCCTGCTGGTTACATTGGTTACGAAGATGGCGGTTTGCTCACCGAAGCCATCATCAAAAACCCCAATTGTGTTCTTCTGCTCGACGAAATAGAAAAAGCACATGCCGACATTTTCAACGTGCTGCTACAAGTGATGGATTATGGTTCGCTTACTGATAATAGAGGACAAAAGGCTAATTTCCAGAATGTTATAATCATTATGACGAGCAATGCCGGAGCTCAGTATGCCCACATGGCATCACTTGGCTTTGGCTCGCGCACTACAAGTGGCGACGCAATGCTTACCGAAGTAAAAAAGACATTCAAGCCCGAATTTATCAACCGCCTCACAGGCACAGTTGTATTCAATGAGATGGATAGCCACATGGCAAATCTCATATTCGACAAAAAAGTATCTATATTTGCCTCACGTTTGGCTACCCGACAGGTGCAAATGCACTTCACCGATGAAGCACGTAAATATCTGCTTGCCAAGGGAATAACCAAAGAATATGGTGCCCGAGAGATAGAACGCGTAGTAAGCAATGTGCTCAAACCTCTGTTTGTGAAAGAGATATTGTTTGGCAAACTGAAAAAAGGCGGAATAGCCACCGTTGTGCTTCATGGCGACACACTCTCGCTCGAAGTGAAAAAATCAGAAAAAGAGGTAACTATTGAATTGTCAGCACCTTCTGGCACTCACACACCGCAAAAACATACACGCAAAATATCTCCGCTCAAATCATCAGATCAAAGTGGCAAGTAACCCCAAATGATATTTGCATTAGACGATAATATTATAGCTTTCCCCAATCCAAAACTTGGCGAACCCGATGGCGCACTTGCTATTGGGGGCGACTTGTCGACCGATAGGTTGATGCTTGCATATTCGCACGGCATATTCCCTTGGTACGACTTCAAAGTAGATAAGCGAATAATTTGGTATTGCCCAATGCAACGTTTTGTTATTGTGCCACAAGAATTGCACATATCGCATTCACTCCGCACACAAATAAACAAAGATATATACTCCTTCAGTTTCGACAGAGCTTTTGCCGATGTTATCAACCATTGTGCCACAGTCAATGGGCGCATAACACAAGAGGGTGCATGGCTCGGACCTGATCTTATCAATGCATTTATTCACCTCAACAAAATCAATATAGCACATAGCGTAGAGGTTTGGCGCAATGGACAGACGCTTGTTGGCGGACTATATGGTGTGCTATTGCAACATTGCTTTGTTGGCGATAGTATGTTTTCGCTCGAACCCAGTGGCTCAAAATTGGCATTGGTAGGTTTGTGCCACCAGATGATAAATATGCATGTAGCAATGATTGATTGTCAGCTCGAAACGCCACACCTAAAGTCGATGGGCGGCAGGCATATAAGCTATGACACATATATGAGCATCATACGAGGCGAAATAGATCATGTGCCTGTAGAGAAAGAGGCTTAGTTGGCGTGTAGCAAATTGATGAGTGTATCCATCTTTATTTCAGTTTCGTTCCACTCTGTTTCTGCGTCAGAATCTTTCATAATGCCACCACCTGCATATATGGTAAGTTGGTCATTTGCAGTCATTAAGCAGCGTAAATTGACATACAAATGATTGTTGCCTTTGGGGCTTATCCAACCCACCAAACCTGAGTAGTAGAGCCTAAGTGTAGCCTCGTCGGTTTCTATTATATTTTGGGCAGCTTCACATGGACGTCCACAAACGGCAGGCGTTGGGTGCAAATGTGCTGCAATGGTGCCAATGCCAATGTTCTGTGGCAGAGTAAACATGAAGTCGGTGCGCAAATGCATAAGGTGTGCAGCCTGCATAGTGTATGGTTCGCTGACTGATATCTTTGCGCCCAAATTGTTGAGTATGTGGCTGATATACGCTTCTACAACGTGTTGTTCCTCTTTGTTCTTATCGTCCCACTGATGCTTATTGTCGTAGAGTTTTGTGCCAGCAAGTGCCATAGTTGTCCACTTGCCATTGCCACCATCAACAAGTGTTTCGGGCGAGCAACCAATCCAAGTGCCAGATATCGGAGTGAACATAGCATATATCATCATGCGCGGATATTGTTCGCACGACTCAACAAAGATTTTGCCTACCGATATTTTCTTCAACATACTTTGTGTACGAGTGAGTACAAGTTTGTCGACATCAGCATTGTTGATATGTTGTATAAATTTCCTGAAAGTTTGTTCGTATTCAGTTTTGCTCATATTGTGCACAGGCAAAGTGGGCGCTGGCAATGTATGTTCGGTAGTTGGTAAGCTGTTGATAGTGCTGATAACATTGCTAATGCCACACGCTGTATGTTGCGGACTGATAATAACTATGGGCAATTGATGATTTAGGTTGTAAGGCGAAACAACAAAGCCCTCTTTGTTGTCAATGTCGCTTAGAGAGTGGGTAGTGAAGAGTTGCCCACTATTTTGCACTACGAGGTGTATCTCTGACGAGTACGGAAGTTTGTATATGGCAAAGCCTAAATGTTTGTTGATGTGTTGGTCAATAGCTGTTGCAAGCGCATATTTTTCGTTGCTGAGCATAGTGTTATCAATATTTTGGTGCAAAATTATTGATTTAATATTTTATTCCCAACCAACAATGTAATGAAGGTGAAAATTTACACGGAGCTCTTTATACGAGTCTGGAAATATGAGTCTGTACTAAATGAATGGTCTCAAGTTTCATAAGTAAAACAGCTCCGAAGGAGCGAAAGAATACAGGTAGGGGTGAGCGTAGCGTAACCCCTACTAATCATACGCACTTTACAATATTAGCCCCGAAGGGGCGAAAGAACAATAACGCACAATTGCAGTCACTCTTTCGCCCCTTGGGGACTACAGTTCGTAGGTTGAAAGATATTGCATAATTCAAATATTACTCAAGTTTCGCAAGTGAAAAATACACAGAAAAATAAGCCATGAGAATGGGCGAAAGGGGGATATGTCTTCCAACAATTAGCACGGAACCCGATTTTCACCTCGCGGTTGTCGCCTTTGGCACGGAGCGTTAAGAAAATTATCGTAGCGAAGCGTTAAAAACG
>CAJONN010000146.1 GCA_905235955.1 uncultured Marinilabiliaceae bacterium | reverse complement strand
TTCAAATATTTTGTACATCTTATCCCATTCGTCTTTATCCCATAGCTCTCGTATCTGGTAGTATGCCTCCAATCGCTGAGCTCGTGGTATGTAGGCTATAGTATCTCTACCAATCCATTGTTCATTTCTATCATATACCTCTTTGATAAAATAAGCATGTGGAGTATAATTAGCATTGATAAACTGATTGGTTTCAAGCGTTTGTAAGTTGCCAGCCTCCATGATAAATCTATCATTTATGGTGTCAATATTATTCAGACAATGCCAAAATCCAGCTCCCCCTTGACCTTCTCTATTTTCGTCTTCAGTGATTAAAAGAATTGTATCAAGTAAACATATTTCGTGCGCAGTCAGTTTCCCATCTTTGTTATATTGAAGGTTTTTATTACCCAGATAATCTTTTCCACTTATATATATCTTAGCTTCTGGGTCGAGCTTGCCGTCTTCATCATCTTTGCACGATGAAAAAGCAATGCAAAACATAGAAATGGGAAGCAATGCAAAAAGTGTTTTATTCATAGTCTATTTTTTAAAATTGGTTTGTTATTCGTTATACGTATGATTTTATTTTTAGTTCCAAAAATAGAAAAATATTTGCTATACGTGTCCGTAATCGTAAATAAATACGTCAACTTGATAGTCATTAGTAGAAGCATCGTCATTGATGAATATTCTACAAGAGTTTGCATTCCTTTCAGTGCTGCTTACATAAGCGTAGTTTCCGCCACTGCCAGACCCCGTAACAGAATAAGTCGTAATATTCAGATTGTGTTGTAGAATAATGTTACCAACACCACTTCTTGATTGGCTATTACTTATCGTTCTATTTCTTGGATTGTAGAGGACAGTGCAAGAATAAGCAGTGTTACTACTATACGACAGCCTCACGATGAGGCAGAGGGGATTGACTCGCCAGCGAGCATTAAAAGTTGGAATAGAATCCGTATCATAAGCAGAAGCTGGAAGGTTCTGAGCCTCAAACAAGATGCCATTGTTTACGCCCCAAATATTACTTCCCTTACGCTCTAATAGCGACATATAAGAAGCTGAAGAAGGTGAGAGTAAAAGAAAATAGTTGTTTGAAGCTCTGGAAAATGCTATTCCCGTGCCAAATAGACGACTATGATAGGCATTGAATGTACTTAAGTTTCGCAAGTGAAGTAGCTCCGAAGGAGCGAAAGATTATAGGCAGGGGTGAGCGCAGCGTAACCCCTGCTAATCATGCGGTTCCACATTATTAGCCCCGAAGGGGAGAAAGAATATAACGCACAATTGTAATCGTTCTTTCGCCCCTTCGGGGCTCTTGTTCGTTGGTTGATATGTGCGCAGTGGTTTCGCTTCGCTACACCACTGCCTGTGGTCTATTGCCCCTTCAGGGCTTATTTTCTGTGCGTTTTTCACTTGCGAAACTTGAGGACTAATAAAAAAGGCCGTGTTTGGAAATTTGTTTGCAGTACAAATTCTACTTGCGAAACTTGAGAATATATGTTTTTTCTGCGTTGCTAAAATTTTTCTTATCTTTGCCCTCGTTAAATCAAGAAAATGACTGTCGCCTATCACAATCTACATATCTGGTCGTGCCCGATAAAACATCAGGCTGATAGGTTAGTTATCATATTAAAAGGCTTTGCTACTTTGTTGGCGAGGCCTATTTTTTTATATTTACGCAAAATAAAAACACCGACTAAATATAACAAATAGCCATGATAAAGGGAAAAAGCTTAGTAAGCATCACTGATTTTAGCAAAGAAGAGATGCTACGCATCATTGAGTTGGCTGCCGACTTTGAGGCCAACCCAAACCAGCCACTATTGCAAGGGCACGTCATCGCAAGCCTCTTCTTTGAGCCTTCAACACGCACTCGCCTTAGTTTTGAAACTGCCATCAACCGCCTTGGTGCTCGCGTTATAGGCTTCTCAGATGTCAATGCTACATCTACCACCAAAGGCGAAACTCTCAAAGATACCATTATCATGGTAAGCAATTATGCTGACCTCATTGTGATGCGTCATCCGCTCGAAGGCGCAGCACGCTACGCATCTGAGCAGTCGAGAGTGCCCATTGTCAACGCTGGCGATGGCGCAAATCAACACCCTTCGCAAACATTGCTCGACATGTTTTCTATCTACAAAACACAAGGCACATTGCAAAACCTCAAAATAGCTATGGTGGGCGACCTTAAATATGGCAGAACTGTCCATTCGCTCATTCAGGCTATGTCGCACTTCAGCCCAACATTCTATTTTGTTGCGCCCGATGAACTCAAAATGCCACAAGAATACAAAACATTCCTCGACCAAAAAGGCATTGAGTATCATGAATATACTGATATGAACGATGTCTTGCCCGATGCTGACATACTCTATATGACACGTGTGCAAAAGGAACGTTTTGCCGACCTTATAGAGTATGAAAAGGTGAAAAATACCTACGTGCTCAAAAACTCTATGCTCGAAGGTACCAAAGATAATTTGCGCATCTTGCACCCACTGCCTCGTGTCAACGAAATAGCCTACGATGTCGACCAAAATCCTAAGGCTTACTACTTCAAGCAAGCCGAAAATGGCGTCTACACTCGCATGGCTATCATCGCTTCTATTTTGGGAGTAAAGTAAGTTATAAGTTTTAAGTTATAAGTTTTAAGTTATAAGTTATAAGTTATAAGTTTGATGGAACAGAAAGAACTCAAAGTTAGCGCCATAAAAAATGGCACTGTCATAGATCATATACCAGCCGCTAATCTCTTCAAAGTCATCACCTTGCTCGGATTGGAAAATATTCCAAATCAAATGACTTTTGGCACCAACCTCGAAAGTCATAAGTTCGGACAAAAGAGCATCATAAAAGTGGCCGACCGTTTTTTTGCCGACGAAGAGATAAACAAAATAGCACTTGTAGCTCCACAGGCTAAGCTCAACATCATCAAAAACTATGAGGTAGTGGAGAAGAAAACTGTGAGCATACCTGCCGAAGTGTGTGACCTTGTAAAGTGTTTCAACCCTAAGTGCGTTACCAATCATCAGCCCATTGCTACACGCTTCGATGTAGTGAGCAAAAGTCCGCTCGCATTGCGTTGCCACTATTGCGAAAAGGTAACATCAGAACAACAAATGGTAATAATAAAATAGCACTTATGAAACAACAATGGCGCGCTGGCAACCAGCTATACCCACTGCCCGCTGTAATGGTGAGCGTGGGCGATGATCCCAGCAACTACAACATAATAACCATTGCATGGACGGGCACCATCTGCTCTGAGCCAGCTATGGTATACATCTCAGTACGTCCCACTCGCCACTCGCACGACATAATTGAGCGCACTGGCGAATTTGTTATCAACCTCACCACCGAAGAACTCGCCTTTGCTACCGACTGGTGTGGAGTGAAATCAGGTCGCGAAGTGAATAAATTTGAGCAAATGCACCTCACACCCGAACCCTCATCAATGGTAAAAGCACCCGCCATAGCCGAAGCACCTATATCAATAGAGTGCAAAGTGAAGCAGAAAATATCGCTCGGCTCACACGATATGTACATTGCCGAAGTACTTTGTGTGCAAGCCGACGAGCAATACATCGACCCACAAACCGGACTTTTTGACCTCGCAAAAGCTAACCCCATCTGCTACATGCATGGCAAATATCACAAAGTAGGTAAAGAAATAGGACAATTTGGCTTCTCTGTAAAGAAAAAGAAGAAAAAATAACCCAATGGCGAAAGGCATCACAAAACTCGACCTCGACAACAGCGAATATCTCGACGTGCAAGCCCTCATAGACAAAACCAACACATCGGTATATATGACAGGGCGCGCCGGCACTGGCAAATCGACGTTTTTGAAGCACATCGTAAAACACACCAAGAAGAAAAATATAGTACTTGCCCCCACAGGCATTGCCGCCGTCAACGTGGGCGGAGTTACCATCCACTCATTCTTCAAAGTGCCATTGCACCCTTTTGCCCCTAACGATGCCAACTACTCCTCGCACAGCAGGCTCAAAGAACGGCTGAAATACAACAAAGAAAAAATTAAAATAATACAAGAAATTGAGCTCATCGTCATCGATGAAGTGTCAATGGTAAGAGCCGATTTGCTCGACTTCATCGACCTCATTTTGCGCGCCTACACCGACAAACACAACATACCTTTTGGAGGTAAACAACTGCTACTTGTAGGCGATGCATTTCAGCTCGAACCCGTTGTGCGCAACGAAGATTGGGACATATTGCGACACTTCTACACATCGCCCTACTTCTTCAACGCAAGAGTTTTTACACAAATAGAACTCGTCCAAATCGAATTGCAAAAAGTCTACCGCCAAAAAGAAAGCCAATTCCTCTCCATTCTCGACCGTGTAAGACTTAGCACCATTACACCTGCCGACATCGACCTTATCAATAAGCAAGTGTCAACCACATTTGTTCCACCAACCGATCAACTCTACATCACACTTACAACCACTAAAGCCAATGCTGACTATATAAACGACTCAAAGTTGAGTGAAATAAACCAACCCGCCAAAAACTATCAAGGCAATGTTACAGGCGAATTTCCAGAGTCAGCATATCCAACCAATCTGACACTTACACTCAAAGTAGGTGCACAAATTGTTTTTGTAAAAAACGATATGGAACGACGTTGGTATAATGGCACTTTGGCTAAAGTAACTGATATGCAAGAAGAAGGCATTTGGGCTGAAGATGAAAATGGCAACAGCTACTTTGTGATTGACGAGGTGTGGAACAATGTAAGATATAAATATGACGAAAAAAAGCACAAAGTAACTGAAGAGATAATAGGCACCTTCAAACAATTGCCCATCAAATTGGCATGGGGCATCACCATACACAAAAGTCAAGGACTGACATTCGACCACGTCATCATCGATATCGGACGCGGTGCATTTGCTTACGGACAAACTTACGTAGCACTCAGTCGTAGCCGAACACTTGAAGGTATTGTACTCCGATCGCCTATCACCCAACGAGATATAATGACCAACAGCACTGTAGTAGCCTTTGCCGCCGAAGCCAATAATAGGCAGCTCATCGACAAGCAAATAGCCGATGCCAAGGCACAACAGCTCTATAGAGCAGCCACCAATAGCTTCAAACAAAAGCAATATACACAAGCAGTAGCTCAACTCTTCGATGCACTTGCCATTCGCCCTGCCGACCTCAGCAATATGGCTGTTCGCCGACTTGTTGCCACCAAACTAAGCATCATCAACCACCTCGAAAACGAGATTGAGCAACTAATTGAAAAAAAACAAGAAAGCAAAAAAGCTATAGCCGAATTTGCTCGCGAATATTTTACACTCGCTAAACAAAGTTGGCACAAATATCACGACAGCCGAGCTACTATCGCCAACCTCAATAAGGCTCTAAGGCTACAACCTGACTATATTAGCGCACTTATAATGCGCACCGAAATAAATCTTGAATTGGGCGACTATACTCAAGCCTTAGCCGATGCCAACTATGCCGTAGAACACGACAAACACAACACTGCCACACTTCGCAACCGTGCAATGGTACACATCAAAATGCGCAACTACGGCAACGCCTACAACGACCTCACTGCAGCCATCCGCCTCAACGACCAAGAATCGCAAACTTATCACACCTTAGCCACCGTATGCGACCATCTTGGCGAACCCGACGAAGCACAACGCTACCGCAACATTGGCAATGCCCTCGAAGGTAAATATGACACTGACGATGATGAATAGCAACAAAACTATTTGTCTGAATAGATGATTGAGTAACTAACTTAAGTTTCGCAAGTGAAAACGCACAGAAAATAAGCCATAAGAATGGGCGAAAGGATATCCTCAACAAATAGCCTTCCAACAATAAGCACGGAACCCGATTTTCACCTCGCGGTTGTCGCCTTTGGCACGGAGCGTTAAGAAAATTATCGTAGCGAAGCGT
>CAJONN010000145.1 GCA_905235955.1 uncultured Marinilabiliaceae bacterium | reverse complement strand
ATCAAGAGCAATTCATCTTGTGTTTATATGCTTTTTAGGAGCAATTATTCCAATGCACGGCTGGTGGCTCGTGTTGTGGGGTGCAATTTTTGTTGTTATTACCATACTTTGCTATTATATATCCAAAAAGCAAGAGAAAATTAAGTCTTGGTTTATTAAAATTTTTGGTAAAAACAAAATTGCAGATAAATAAAAGTGCTTAAAATTAAGCACTTTATTTTAAATAATCAATACTTGCTTGTGCGGATAAGTTTATATCGCTTATTCCTTTGCCACATATTAAGTTATAATATCCACAACTTGCAACCATAGATCTTCCAAACTCTAATAAAACCTGTCCTTTAAAAGTAAGATGTTTTATTAATTCTGACCCAACTTTCATTTTCATCAATATCGTCATTTCAATAAATAAAGTGTTGCGTGAAAGTCGTCTGAAAATCAGATATAAATAAATTGTATATTGATGAATTTTTACTATTTTTGCACCGCTAAAAAATAAAGAATAATAACACAAATAAAATAGATTATCCTACAATGGGAAGAGCGTTTGAATATAGAAAAGCCCGTAAACTAAAGCGTTGGGGCAATATGGCGAAGACATTCACCAAAATAGGCAAAGACATTGTTATGGCTGTGAAAGCTGGTGGTCCGGACCCTCATACCAACTCAAAATTGCGTGCTGTAATGCAAAACGCCAAAGCAGCCAACATGCCAAAAGAGAATGTTGAGCGCGCCATCAAAAAGGCTACAAGCAAGGAACAAACTGACTATAAAGAGGTAGTATTTGAAGGCTACGGACCATACGGTGTTGCCATATTGGTAGAAACAGCTACCGACAACAATATGCGTACTGTTGCCAACGTCAGAAGCTACTTCAACAAGTTTGGCGGTTCGCTTGGCACATCGGGCTCAGTTGACTACATGTTTGAACACAAAAGCGTATTCAAAGTAAAGAACAAAGAGGGCATCGACCTTGAAGAACTTGAGCTCGAACTCATCGACTTCGGCGTGTCAGACCTCTTCCTCGATGAAGAAGAAGATGTAATAAACATCTACGGTGAATATGAATCGTTTGGTGGTATACAGAAATATATTGAAGACAATGGCTTTGAAATGATTTCAGCCGAATTTGAACGCATACCTACTGACACCAAAGAACTCACCGAAGAGCAACTTGAAAGCATACAAAAACTCCTCGATAAGTTTGAAGAAGACGACGACGTAACCAACGTATATCATACCATAGCCAACCTCTAAAAAAACAGAGGGGCTAACTATAAAAGTTGGCAGTCAGCATACACACAGAGCAAGCGCATTTCCTACAATGTGTTTGCTCTGTTGATTTTTAAATAGGGTGGGCTAAGTTTGTAAGGTTTTTTTAATGAAAGAACTCGTGGACTTTTATGTTTTTTTAGGAGTAAATAAAAGCTCCATAATTGTCCCATAATCTGACACTAAAGAATATTTTATTAATTTTGCGACCAATAAAAACTGTAAAGCAAATTATTATTAAACAGAAAGGTAACAACTATGGGAAATTTAGTTGCCATCGTCGGACGACCCAACGTGGGTAAGTCGACACTATTCAACCGTCTTACACAAACTCGTCAGGCCATCGTTGACGAAGCTTCAGGCGTTACTCGCGACCGCCAATATGGCAAAGTTATTTGGAACGGCAAGGAATTCTCTATCATCGACACCGGCGGATATGCTGATGACGACGAAGACTCATTTGAAAACGAAATACGCAAGCAAGTGTGCCTTGCTATCGATGAAGCTGCACTCATACTCTTTGTTGTTGATGTCAATGTAGGCATCACAGGCTACGACGAAACTGTGGCCGACCTCTTGCGACGCTCGCGCAAACCTGTTCTCGTAGTTGCCAACAAAGCCGACAATGGCACCGACCTCTACGATGTGCCAGAGTTTCATCGCTTGGGCTTGCACGACATATTTCCCATCTCTGCCATAAGTGGCTCTGGCACGGGCGACTTGCTTGACAAGGTGCTACAAATGTTGCCCGAAGATGTGAAAAGCGACATAGACGACACACTTCCTAAGTTTACCATTGTAGGCCGACCAAATGCAGGCAAATCGTCATTGACCAATGCACTGCTTGGCATCGACCGCAATATTGTTACCGACATAGCCGGTACTACACGCGACTCTATCTATACACGCTACAACAAGTTTGGCTATGACTTCTACATTGTCGACACTGCCGGACTGCGCAAAAAAGCTAGCGTAAAAGAAGATGTAGAATTTTACTCTACAATGCGTTCAATCAGAGCCATTGAAAACTCTGACGTATGCATACTGATGCTCGATGCAAGTAGAGGTTTTGAGGCGCAAGATAAAAAAATATTCAATCTCATAGAACGCAACAACAAAGGCATTGTAGTGTTGGTAAACAAATGGGACTTGGTGCAGCAAAAAGACTCAAAAACAACCAAATTGTGGGAAGACTTCATACACCGCGAACTTGCCACATACACTGACTTCAAGATAGTATTCACCAGCGTACCCAACAAGCAACGCATACATCAGACAATAGAAGAGGCTGTGCACGTGTATGAAAACATGAAACGCAAAGTGCCCACATCGATGCTCAACGAAGTTTTGTTGCCATACGTAACCAACTATCCACCACCGATGTACAAAGGTAAAGAGGTGAGGATAAAATACATCACGCAGTTGCCAAGTGCTACACCAACATTTGCATTCTTCTGCAACTTGCCTCAATACATCAAAGACCCATATCGCCGATACATCGAAAAACGTATTCGCGAAAATTGGGACTTCACCGGAGTACCTATTAATATAGTATTCCGCAAGAAATAAGATTTTGGTTTATGCGCAACAAACTCAAGATAATACTCTCGCACCTATTAGCTCCGCAGTGGCTCGAACGCGAAATATCGTTTGTGGTCGATATGATAGTGTGCCTCACCATAGCCATCTTCCCGGCTTATGGCGGTTTGCTTGCGCTGATATATTTCTTGTTTCGCGATGTGTTGCCCATTGGTAGCCGTATGAGCATAGGCAAGTCAGTATATAGGCTCAAAGTGGTTGATGCTGATTCTGTTGTGCCACAAACGCCATCGCTCAAACGCATATTTGTGCGCAATATAGTGTCGCTCATTCCCTTTGTCAACCTCTACGACCTCTACCTCTTTCTGCTCAGTGGCGAGCGTTTGGCCGACCAATGGTCTGACACAAAAGTTGTCAAAATGACAGAAACAACATGAAGTATAAAACCTCAATCAAAGTACAGAAAATATCAAAAATGGTATCGGATATCAGATCTGATACCATTTTTTGATTTGTAGCTATTTTGGTTGAAAACATTTTGGCACGTCGTTTGACATGTGCACATTTGCATTGTGAAACTAAAAATAGTATCATTTATGGAATTGAAAAAATACGCTTTGGCAATTGTTGCATCAATGTCATGCACAGCCTTCGGAGCTTATCTGTATTCGCGTTATCAAGTGGCAACACAGTCTGCCGCTATAGTTCAGCCAGCACCTTTTGAGCAAAATATAGGCAAATTTGCATCGCAAACCTATGCGCCTACCAACTTTGTTGAGGCTGCCGAGATGAGTGTCAACGCTGTTGTTCACGTCAAGATTCTGAAAGAGCAACGCCAACAAACATACGGCTATGGCAATCAATTTGACGACCCATTCTTTCAGTTCTTTTTTGGTCCGCGTCCTCAGCAAGTCCCACAATCTACTCCTGACCTGTCAGTAGTAGGCGCAGGTTCGGGCGTGATAATAAGCGACGATGGCTACATTGTTACCAACAATCACGTCATTGAATCGGCCGACAAGATTGAGGTTTCGCTCAACGACCGAACCACCTACGAGGCTCAGCTCATTGGTACCGACCCTACTACCGACATTGCTCTACTCAAAATAGATGCTACAGGCTTGCACTATTTGCAATTTGGTAATTCTGATGCCATAAAAGTTGGCGAATGGGTGCTTGCGGTGGGCAATCCGTTCAACCTTACCAGTACCGTAACGGCAGGCATCGTAAGTGCTAAGTCGAGGAGCATAGGTATAATGAGTTCGGGCGCACAAAATATGGGCATTGAGTCGTTTATACAAACTGATGCAGCTGTCAATCCGGGCAATAGCGGTGGCGCTTTGGTAAGCACATCGGGCGAACTTATTGGCATCAATACAGCCATAGCATCAACTACTGGTAGCTATAGCGGCTATTCGTTTGCCGTGCCTGCAGCCATAGCACAAAAAGTGGTGCAAGACCTCAAGCAATATGGCGAGGTGCAGCGTGCTTTGCTTGGTGTTTCGATAACCGATGTGACGCCTGAGATACAGAAGAGATACAAGCTAGCAAGCGTCAGAGGTGTGTTGATATCGCAAGTGTCAGACGGTGGTGCTGCTAAAGAGGCTGGCTTGAAAGAGGGTGATGTGATAATATCGGTTGACAATGAAGATGTAAACACTGTGCCGGCATTGCAAGAAAAAATAGGTCGTAAGCGTCCGGGCGAAAGCGTCAAAATTGATGTGATACACGATGGCGAACAGAAGCAATATGTAGTTACACTGCGCAACATCAGAGGCACTACGGGCATTGTGAAGTTAGACGAGAATCAAAAGACATTGGGCGCAACACTTGAACCTATATCAGACACTGATATGCAGAAATTACGCATACGCAACGGACTGAAAATAACTAAGTTGTCGGATGGTAAGCTGAAACAAAATGGCATCAAAGAGGGCTTTATCATAGTGAAGGCCAATCGCATGCCAGTAGCGTCGGCAACTGAATTTCAACAGATAGTTGCTACTGCCAGTGAAGGACTTTTCATATCGGGCATCTATCCCAATGGCAAAACGGCATACTATGCTATTGATCTTGAAGATTAGTTACATGTCATATAGATTGTAGGTTGTTTCTTTGAGTCGCTACTCACCTTTTGGTGGGTAGCGATTTTTTAGTTTTGATGCTTTATTGTTACACCTTAAGTTTCGCAAGTAGAAATGTACTACAAACAAATTTCCAAACACGACTTTCTCATTAGTCTTTTACTTTTTATCTCGCTACGCTCAATCATCTTCG
>CAJONN010000144.1 GCA_905235955.1 uncultured Marinilabiliaceae bacterium | reverse complement strand
TTTACGCTCCGTGCCAAAGGCGACAACCGCGAGGTGAAAATCGGGTTCCGTGCTTATTGTTGGAAGGCTATTTGTTGGGTATATTTCTTTCGCTCCTTCTCATGGCTTATTTTCTGTGCATTTTTCACTTGCGAAACTTGAGTTTAGTTATTGCTTTACATCAAACTTCTAAATCGCTCAATATCCATTCGTCGGTGCTTTGGGTGTGCACTATTTTGCCATCTACTAAGAGCTGAGCAAGAGCATTGTTGGCATTTACTACTTGTTCTATGGCTTGGTCTATCTGCTGCTGAAAACCTACAAGTGGCACTGTTATTTTATATTTGAAACCACCTATAAGCCTAAAGCATATACACATTTCAGTACGTTGCTCACTTATATAATATGCCAATGCTAAACCTTGAGTTTTTTGCCTCAGATAACTGCCAATAGCCATGCTACCAATACTTTGAAGGCGCGCTTGTTTTTGACATTTTAGTATCATTCTATCCCAACTACGCTGCCATTTTGGATATTGCTCGGCTGCCTCTAAAATAGTATCGGCTAAGAACTCAGGAGGCATAAAAATGGCATTGAATATATAGCACGAACCATAGTAGAGCTCTACTGCACATCTTTTGTCTTTGTTTTGTTGCGGGCTGACGCCAAGGCGAAGTTGCAAACCATCTACACTAATGAGATAAAATTGGGTACTGAAATCGTATGTACTTTTCTTTGCCTCAGCTTCAATGCGCACATTTTTATAGTTTTGCAATATGTCAAACACTTCGGTACCTGTAGTGTACCACTTTTTGTTTATCAAGCCATATTCATTGCGTATTTCTCTGATATGCTGAGAAATATATTTAGCACGCAAACTTTCAGTAGATTCTCCGGCACGTATGGCTCTAACAATTTGTTGTGTTTCAGTTGATGCGTTGGAGTTATTTTTCATTGATTTAAAGACAAGAAAGCCTCAGAATCAGAACAGACTCCGAGGCTTTTATTTGTACCGAGGGAGGGGCTTGAACCCTCGACCTCAGGATTATGAATCCTGCGCTCTAACCAGCTGAGCTATCTCGGCATTGTGTTATTTTGCAATGGTTGGTAGTACCTTTCCGTTTGCGAGTGCAAAGGTAGTATATAGTTTTTAAACAACCAAATTTAGTTTGTTTATTTTTTTGCACTAATGCATTTTTTTCAATTTTATCACACTATTTCCACATTGCCGACTTTGATAAGACTATCAAAAAAACTTATTTATACATTTTGTCAACATCTACTGATATGCCTATAGCACACGTTGTACCTGTGGTAGAGGGCGAATTGTTGTAGTATACATCAGGTGTGTAGTTGAAAATATTGTCAGTTGTAAATGTAAGGTTTATTCCTTTCCAAATGTGCTGTTGCAACGTTAGCTTCCAAATAGTATAACCATCATATTCTACACTTGTTGTTGACCTATAATCGGTTACC
Source organism: uncultured Marinilabiliaceae bacterium (assembly GCA_905235955.1). Taxonomy (GTDB): domain Bacteria; phylum Bacteroidota; class Bacteroidia; order Bacteroidales; family Marinilabiliaceae; genus W3P20-009. Next base: position 3,650 of record CAJONN010000144.1, on the reverse strand, counting down.
GATGTATATTCGTCAACAATAACAGATGAAAGCAATCTGCCATTGAGCGATATATTGAAGCCGTAGTTGCTCCACTGACGATTGTAGCTGATGCGCACTACGCCTGTATGTGGACGCGTTGACGATATTTCAGGTTCACCATCTTTGATGTGTTCATCGGTGTAAGTGTAGCTAAGTTTGACGTCAACACCTATGTTGGTATTTAGCATTGCCGTAGCATCTACGCCTAAGATATGCAAGTTTGCCATATTGACGTAGCGCATACCATATAGACTTTGGTCCCATGATGTTGTTATGCGATCAGACACATAATTGCAGTAGGCTGTTGCAGTAAAGTTGCATTGTATGTAGCTTGAGCGGTGAGTATGTTCGGCAGAGAATGAGAAATTGTGACTACGTTCGGGTTTAAGATCTTTATTGCCATAAATCATAAAAATAGATGCCATATCATATTGCATATACATTTCTTTGAGCGTAGGTGCACGAAATCCGCCAGCATAGTTGAGGCGCAGCGAGCAATATTTGGTGTTGTACATAGCTGCCATTTTGCCCGTAACGCTATTGGAGTTAGCATTAGAAAAATAGTCATAGCGCACTCCCATAAGGAAAGAGCAATTACTTGTAGCTTGCAAGTCGAACTGCCCGAAAGCATCGAGATTGTATTGATGTTTGTGCCCGTTGTTTTCGAACTGATACGACATCAGATAATCGCGCATGCAGTCAGCTCCGACGGTGAGTGTATGACTACTTATACGCTGACTATATATGCTATGCACAATGTTTTGTACGTTGCTATAATCGCGTATATCATAGTGAGTTGCAGTGGCATAATCGCTCTTATCATATTGGTCGAATGAATATGAAAGTTCGAGGTTGCTATTATCGTTGACATTCCACAACCCACGAAGACCAGCAGAATAGTCGCGATAACGATCGTAGGTACTTTCTGAGCTTTTTCTTTGCCGATAAAAATAACTTGCTCTGCCTATAAACTTAAGGTCGGCTGTAGGTGTAAATTGCAGTTTTTCTTTAAAGTTCCATGTATGATTGGCAAACACTTTACTAATGCTCGATGCCGGATTGTCAGACAGCTGAATATCGTCAGTAGCAGTATGTTGCACGTTGATAGTGTTGCAAAATTTGCCTGCACAAAACGATGTACCAATACCTTGTCGCCAGTCGTTGTACTTGCTGTAACGAGCGTTGAGATTGAGTGTCCATGGTTCTGACGATGTACGACTGATGATGTTGACAACCCCACCAATGGCATTTGAGCCGTAGAGTGTTGAAGCTGCGCCCTTCACTATTTCTATACGACCAACATTGTCGAGGTTGAGACGTGAATAGTCTACATTGTCAATAGTTTCACCAGCCAAACGTTCACCATCGATAAGAAAAAGCACAGAATTGCCACCAAATCCGGATATATTTATCGATGTTTGCTGATTCATAGAATATGTAAACTCTATACCGGGCAATTCTTCAGATAGCAAATCTTGTACGGTGTTAGCATCAACGCGTTTTATGTCGGCTTCGGTGATGAGGCGCGTAACAATGGGCACACTTTTGAGTGTTTTGGGTGTACGAGTGGCTGTAATTACAACCTGCTCGATATCACGATTGAGAACTGAATCTGACTCACTTTTTTGAGCCAATGCTATATGAAAGTTGACGAGAAATAGTACAGATATGCAGATATATTTATATAGAGCTAACCTATTGAATTTCATCACTATTGACTAACAGAGAGTAGTTGGTATTTTATAGTTAGGTATCCTTTGACTGCATTTTCATCCACAAAACTAACCAAATACAAAGCATAGTATTCATCAGCTGCAGTGTGCAATATGTATACTTTGTGGCTTGGTGTGTAGATGGGAGGCATTACGCTTATATCAACATTGAGCCAACGAGAAACAACCTCGTTGTAGCATCCCTCTTGATAAATAAGATAACCCTCATCTATCATGTGGCTCAAGTCTATTATTATTTTGTTTGTACTAAAAATATCAGGCTCAAAGGTGTATTGCGCAAGTAGTTTGCTATTGGCATTGAGAGCTATTTGCAATTCGCTAATTGAAGAAAAATTGGTTTCGGCAGCAGTGCAGTTATTGGTTTTTACATCGTAGCGATGCAAGGCGATAGTCCATTGAGAAGGCACACCTGTTTCGGTTGTAGAGTTTTCTATATCAGACGATACAAACGTTATGTTATCAGCACTTAAATCAAGATATTGCCATGCTGTATAGCTTGTAGCATCAACAAAAAACTCACCATCTTTCACTATTTCTTGCGGTTGCAAAGTTTTATTATTGTCATATATATCTTCAAACATTCCATCACATGCTGAGAATAGCATAGCTACTCCCAGCATAATGGTTGTGCTGAATATATATCTGACAAAAATATTGCTTGACATTTTTATCTTAATTACTCAGCATCAGCAGTTTGAAATGTGAATGTTATAGTGAATGGCATAGCACCATATTTTACGTTGTATATTAAATTTACTTTGCCATTAGCATCGATACTACCACTAATTACAACGGTATATGATGTTTCTGATGCTGTTCCTTCAAGTGTTGTTTCACCAATAGTTATGTTGCCATTTTCAGCAAGAACAACGTCAATGTTTTCAAAGTTCAAATCTGGAATTGTCATTGACTTACCCATATAATTATATTGGAAGGAAGGAACAAAAATATTCACCTTATCATCAGCAGCATAATTGATAATAAGTTCTTGATTATCAATACTACCAGCGTCTACTCCTTGTCCCATATTGACTTTTGCATTTACACTACCCATGTAGTTGCCAGATGCCAAATAAGCCACTGCTGCAGTGCCATTGTATACATTTATTGTAATGCCACCCATAACGGCAGAAGCAGTAAATGTGAGTGTGTAGTCATTGCCAACAAACGAGCCTTCAAAGGTTGCATCGTAGCTCTTCACCTCGCCACTCATATCTGCTATTTTTGCAGTACCTTCTCCCTTTACGGTATAAGCATTGTCTACTTTTTCTACTACAACATTTTCAAACACAAATTCGCCCCAAGTTGCAGATGTAAAGGCAATTGCCACTGTAGTATTGCTAACTTCTGTAATAGTTACAGCCTCGCCACTCTCCTTGGTATACATATTGCTAAAATGTGCCGACTTGGCAATTGAGTAGTCACCATACTTGCCAACAATATTCTGAGCAATATTTTCCTCAGCGAGTTCATCGTCATCATCGTCATTACATGCTATGAAACATGTCAGCGATGCAGCAGCGAGCAACATCGCCATAAAGTATTTTACTTTCATCTATTGTTTATTTATTGATTTTTGGTTGCAAAATTACAAATCAACTACAACTATTTCAACACTTAAAACATACTATTTTGAGCACAAACTATAATTGCCAATAAGTATTTTGTGTAATCATAGTTTTTCCGATTTAAACAAAAAAAATCGATGTTCAAAGCAACTTTATAACTTAAGTTTCGCAAGTGAAGTAGCTCCGAAGGAGCGAAAGGAATATACCCAACAAATAGCCTTCCAACAAATAGCACGGAACCCGATTTTCACCTCGCGGTTGTCGCCTTTGGCACGGAGCGTTAAGAAAATTATCGTAGCGAAGCGCCCGAAACGATTTTCTGTTTGAG
>CAJONN010000143.1 GCA_905235955.1 uncultured Marinilabiliaceae bacterium | reverse complement strand
TGATAATAAAGTGTTTATGTATTTGTTGTAGTAGTGAAAATGAGCTGTGTAGTATATGTTGTGTAATGGTGTAGTAGTAAAAAATGTCTATGTGTTAAGAATGTCTATCATTTTTGCATTCGGATGTTTGAGAAAAAAATCAAACATGAATTTCAATCGAAACAAAAAATATCAATCAATCAAAAAATGAAGACAGTGAATTATAGTCAGAATCGGACACTAATGGTGTTGTTGCTGCTTTGGCTCTCAGTGTTTTGTATAGATGCATTGGGTCAGACCATTAGTGGCAAAATTACTGATGAAAATGGCGAACCACTACCATTTGCCAACATCATGGTAAAGGGAACAACCATTGGTACGATATCTGATTTCGACGGAAATTACAATATAAAAGCTTCTGAGGGCAATACTATTGTTGTTTCATGCATCAACTACAAGAATATGGAGATTGTGATTGGTGCCGAAAAAACTTACGATGTTCAGATGGAGACCGACAATATGCTACTCGATGAAGTTATAGCAGTTGGTTATGGCACAATGAAAAAGAGCGACCTGACAGGTGCCGTCTCTTCAATCAAAGCCGATCAGCTCAAGAAAACACCTGCGTCAGGACTCGACCAAGCTCTGCAAGGTCGGGCGGCTGGTGTTACTGTCAATGCTAATTCTGGTCAGCCGGGAGCAGCTGCCGAGGTGCGCATACGTGGTATTGGCTCAGTTGTGGGCAATAGTGCGCCAATATATGTTGTCGACGGCGTTATAACTGACAATATATCATTCCTCTCGCCAACCGATATAGCATCAACTGAAGTGCTGAAAGATGCCTCAGCAACAGCTATTTACGGTAGTCGTGGTGCTAACGGCGTAATACTTGTAACCACCAAAAACGGCTCGAATGGCAATGGTACTATCAACGTTGATTGCTATTGGGGCATTCAGAATCGTTGGCGCAAACTCGACCTTATGGGACGCGACGAGATGGCACAAACCAAAGTTCGCATCGATGCAATGAAAAATGGTGCATCTCAATTATCGTACTATGAATCAAACAGTTTCAACGATTGGATGGCTACATACAACATTGGCAAGAGTGCATACGCTCCGCGCCCAATGTCAGATAAATATCCTGACGGATTCGACTACTCAAGTGTCGACACTGATTGGCAAGATGAAGTTTTCCAGAGCAACGCTATCATACAGAGCTACTCAATATCAACCGATGGTGCTAATGATAAAGGACATTATGCCATTTCGTTCAACTACTTCAACCAAGAAGGTACAATCATCGGAAGCGATTTCAATAGGTTTACTATTCGCATCAATAGCGACTACAAAATAAAAGATTGGCTCAAAGTGGGCGAACACGTAAGTTTTGCCTCATCGAAGGGGCGCAATGCAATGAACAATAGTAGTAGTCCGGGCGCTTCAGTAATTTCGGCTGCATTGGCCATGGCACCATGGGACCCTGTGCACTACCCTGATGATATGGTTTCGGCCGATGGTAAACGTGATTTGAGCAATGCCATTGCTGCATCAACCAACTTCAAAAATGTAGTCAACCCAATTTCTATGGTTGAGCATAGCCACCCATCGTCGAAAGATGAGCGCATTGTGGGCGATGTGAATGTTGAGATAAATCCTGTCAAAGGCTTGATATGGAAGACATTAGTTTCGGTAGACGTCAACTACAACCGCACTCGCAACTTCAAAGAGAAGTATCTGCATAGCGACTATGACAAAGCTGATAAAAACTACATATCGAGCTCGATGAACAGAGCTGTTACATTTGGCGAAGAGACTACACTCTCGTATGCAAAAGATTTGGGCAGAAACAGCTTTAACATTATGCTGGGTCAGACTCTTGAAGAGTACAACTACTACAACATTGGTGGCTCGGGTGCAAGTGTTATCAACGACTATGATAGCAACAACTGGTATCTGAACAAAAGCACCGAAGACCGCACCGAAGCTGGCGATGCTGTGAGCAGAAGTCGTAGATTGTCGTTCTTAGGTCGTTTGCACTATGCCTACGACTCTAAATACCTCATCACCATCAACTTCCGCGCCGATGGTAGTAGCAAATTTCCTAACAACACTTGGGGCTACTTCCCATCAACGGCACTTGCTTGGCGCATATCACAAGAGGAGTGGATGCATGGCAACAATGTTTTCGACAACTTGAAACTTCGCCTCGGTTGGGGACGCGTTGGTAACGACAAAATTGGCGATAATGCATTTACACAAACAGTGTTTACATCAGGTCCAACATTCGTAAGTTATCCAACCGGACTTGGCAACACTGCTGAAAATATACAGCCGGGCGCTGCAGTGCTTACACTTGTCAACCAAAATGGTAAATGGGAAACCAACGAACAGTGGAACGCCGGCATCGACTTCGGAGTTCTTGGCGGACACCTCAACGGCTCTGTCGATTGGTTCTTGCGAAAAACTAAAGATGCACTGCTCTACGTTGATGCACCTGCACATGTGGGCAACCGCTATTCATCGCTCGTAAATGTTGGTACACTGCAAAATACTGGCTTAGAGGTGCAATTAGACTATGCCAACAGCATTGGTAGCGTGCAATACAACATTGGTGCTAATGCCTCTGTAATCAAAAACAAACTCAAAGAACTCAATGGCGGTCAGCCTCTATGGGGCGACCGAACTGTGAGCAACGAAGGCTTGGCACTCAATACCTTCTGGGGTTATCAGTATCAAGGCATATACCAAACTGATGCTGAAGCACTTGCACACTTAAACTCTTATACAGCCAAAACAATACCAGTGCATGCTGGCGATGCTCGCTTTGCCGACCGCAACAACAATGGCGAAATTGAAGAAGACGACCGTACCGACCTCGGCAATCCGTTCCCCAAATTCACTTACGGACTCAATTTGGGCGCTGAATGGAAAGGATTCGACCTCCAGCTCTTCTTCCAAGGCGTGCAAGGCAACAAAATATACAATGCACTGCGTGAACGCACTGAGGGCGCTGGCGACCAATGCACACTCTCTACTGAAATGCGCAACGTTTGGGTAGGATATTCTGACGCCATCAAAGTCAACATGGTATCAAAATATGGCATCGACCCAGAAAAATACGAAAACCGACAAGGTACAATACCTAACCCACTCGGTGCAAGTAGCAACAAATACAACAACGACCGACTTATTGAAGATGGTTCGTATCTGCGCCTTAAAAATATTCAACTTGGCTACACAGTGCCTAAGGCATTAACACAAAAATGGTATATACAAAAACTGCGCATCTATGCTGCTGCTACCAATGTGTTTACCATCACTGACTACACCGGATACGACCCCGAAGTTGGTGGCGGAGTCGACTATGGCAACTATCCGCAAAGCCGAACAATAACTTTCGGTTTGAATATGACCCTCTAACACAATATAAACACAAAAATGCATACCATGAAACTAACATATAAACAATACGCAACATTGATAGGCACACTCGCACTGCTGAGTCCTACGTTGCCATCGTGCGATGATAATTGGCTAACCGAACCTGCACCCGGTGTATCTAAACTCGACGACTTCTTTAGCGATGCCGAAAACGCACAACAGATAGTCATCGGAGCCTATGCACCACTCATGTGGGAATATGCCAACACCTTCTTCTCCGAATGGTTTATTGGCGATGTGGTGAGCGATGACGCTATAAAAGGTGGACAAAATACCAACGACATGGCTGATGTTTACGATATGGAAAACTGGAAAACAATGCCTAATAGCACTTTCCTGCTCGACTTCTATCGGGCTCAATATCAAGGCATTGGGCGTACCAATTTGGCTATAGAGCAAATTTCGGCAATGCACATTACCGATGATTTTGATGCCGACACACAAAAACAACTTGTTGCCGAAGCCCAATTCCTACGTGCCTACTACTATTTCCGCCTTGTTCGCATCTTTGGCGGTGTGCCATTGGTTGACTTTGTTGACGATGACGACGCCAAATGGGAACAACCTCGCGCCACTGCCGATGAAATATACGACTTCATCAAAGACGACTTGCAACAAGCCGTAGCCTATTTGCCACTCAAAAGCCAGCAAGCTACTACCGACTATGGCAGAGCTACCAAAGGCGCTGCACAAGCTATGCTCCTAAAGGTCAACCTCTACACTCATGACTATGCCGAGGCAAAAAAATGGGGCGACCGACTGATAGACAGTGATGAATATTCGCTCTGCGACAACTATGCCGACAACTTTACACTCGAAGGTGAAAACAAACATGAAAGCATCTTCGAAATACAATATACTGAAGATCCTACATCAGACTATGGCGAAGGCATGGGCTTCACACGTGGCACATTCACTACCATACTTATTCGTAGCCGTAGCGCAGCCTTTGGCGATGCTGGTTGGGGATTCAACAAGCCTACTCAAAATCTCTTCGACGAGTTTGAAGAAGGCGACCCTCGCCGCGACATAACCATACTCAACCCTACCGACGAACAAATTGATAATCAGGCACAAGAGATTTATCTCGGCAACCGATACATAAACAAAAAATATGGTCTCTACAACGACGAAGGTACTGCCGTAAGCTACAAACTTACACACCAAACGCGTAGCCCAATGAACAACCGACAAATTCGCTATTCTGACGTACTGCTCATGTATGCCGAGGCTTGCGAAGCATTAGGTAAAAACGACGATGCTACCGATGCACTCAACGAGGTGCGCAGCCGTGTAGGACTAAGCAGCTACCCCGGATACACCATCAAAATAAATGGCGAAACCATCACTCCTGACCTTCGCACCGCCATCCGACACGAGCGCCGTGTTGAACTTGCAATGGAAGGACACCGCTGGTTCGATCTCTGCCGTTGGGGCGTAGCAAAGCAAGTGATGGACGCATACGCAGCTACCGAAACCGACGAAGCACGCGCACAGATGGCCACCTTTGTTGAAGGCAAGCACGAACTCTTCCCAATCCCAACAATAGAGCTCGACCTCAACCCAGCCATGACACAAAACCCCGGATATTAACCACATAAAATATATCGAATCAATTAATTAACCAATTTAAATCAATATCTTATGAAACTAAAAAAATTCTTAGCCTTCGCACTGATGGCTGCAAC
>CAJONN010000142.1 GCA_905235955.1 uncultured Marinilabiliaceae bacterium | reverse complement strand
TGCCAAAGGCGACAACCGCGAGGTGAAAATCGGGTTTCGTGCATATTGTTGGAAGACATTTTTTTGTTGTATTCCTTTCGCCACTTCGGGGCTACTTTATTTGCGAAACTTAAGGTTTTTATTTGGCTATTTTTATCATTACTGGAAAGTGGTCGCTGTAGCCACTCTGATATTTTAGCCCGATGTATGTGCGAAATGGTTTGTAGCCACCATATCGTTCATCGTCTTCACGTACAAACCAAAGGTCGCATACGCTAAATTGTGGTCGGGTGGGGTAGCATAGGGCGGGCGATACAATGATGTGGTCTATTGTGCCCCATACTCCTTTATATTTATATGACGATTTTTCAGTGTCGCTTGATAGGTTTATGTATGGCGCATCGGTGCGTTTTGCTCCCAAAACTTGAGATATGGCTGGCGCTTCGGCTGTGTCGTTGAAGTCGCCAATGAGTATGATGTTGGCTTTGCTATTGACACTGCTAATAGAGTCGCAAATGTGGCGTGCGTGTGTGGCTACGTGTTCTCGTTTCCAAATGCTTTCTGTTGCTCCGCCATATTTTGAGGGCCAGTGATTGACCATGATGTGAAATGTGTCTGAATTGAAGATGAATTTGGCGTAGAGTATGTAGCGGGTGAAGAATGAACTGTCTGGCACTGAAACGTTGATTGGTCTGGATTCGATGACGTTGATTTTTATGGGGTCGTAGAGCATGGCTACGGCAATGCCACGGCGGTCAGGGGTGGGATAGCTGATGCCTTTATATATTTTGCCAAGTCCGGAGCTACTGAGCAGATAGTCTACTGCTTTTTGCCCCTCTATTTCGCATAGTCCGACAATAGATGGCCAATTCCAACCATTGGCTGCTGTTATTACTTTTTTTATGCGATCAGCTTTTTCATTCATTCGGTAAATGTTCCAATGATAGTCGCCATCTGGTGTAAAGGCTTCATCGTTTTTGGTTGAATCGTCGTCGGCATGAAAGAAGTTTTCTATGTTGTACGACATTATGACAAGTGTGTCGTGGCGTGAAGATGTTTCGCTACTACTATTATTATTGGTCAGTAGAGCGCTACTATTGCATGCTGCTATTGCAATTCCGATGAGGCTTAGTATGATGAGTTTTTTCATGTTTTTTAGTTGTGTTGTTCTTCGTCGGCTATCCATTCAAAAGCACCTATGTCTGGCGCACTGTCAGTGAGTCTATTGTTGCCGTTGTGATCAGTCGGAAGGTGTGTAGAATATTGTGCATCGGCAGCATTGATGAGTGGCGACTCTTCTTTGGGGCGATAGTCGTTGTTTGTTCTGTTTTTAAATTTCGGATCTTGCCCAACTATTACGGCTTCGTATCGTTTGTCGGTGTCGGCAGCGGTTGGGGGGTCGAGACGTAGGTAGCAGTGGCTTATGAGGCATTGTACGGTGTCTATCTCTTCGGCAAGTTTTACTTCATTAGCCTGATTGCCAACAACTACGCTATTTAGCATTCTGAACGAATACAAATCTGTAGCGCTTATCTCTACTGCGGCTGCAGTGCGTATGTTCCAGCGATAGTAGTTGGCAAGGGTGCAGTGTGTGATTGTGGCTGTTCCTCCGTTTATTTGTAGTAATGAGGCACTACAATTGCTTAATATGCAGTTGTTTAGTTCTATATTAGCTTTGTCTGAAGATATTGCATATTGTCGCGCATCGCGTATCTCTACGTCAGTAAGGCGTAGCGTAGTTGCAGAGTCGGCTTGTAGGGCAGTTGTAGCGTTAGCTATTTGTGTGTAGCTGATGTTGGCTGATGCGTTATCACCGTGTAGCTCAATGCCTTGCCATTGTCCGGGTATGTCAGAATAAAAGTCTGATAAGTGCATAGTGCTGATGGTTACTGGTGCAGTGTAAGTGCCACTTACAATAAGTGCTCCTTCTACGCTGATGAGTGCATTGGAAGCAAGGTATATTTGTGTGCCTTCAGCAATGGTGAGTTGTGCCTCGGGGCGGATGGTGAGCGTATCTGTAATAAGATAAGGAATGCCTTTTTGCCATTGCTCGTTGGTAGTTATCTCTCCACTAATGTTGTTAGCAGTGAGGGCGCATGTCCAAAGGTGGGCTCGCCACTGATTGCTACCTGAGCTTACTACGATGTCGTCTTCAGTGATGCAATAAGGTTCATTGGTGTTGATGGGTGGAAAGACGTTGACGAAGATGTGCAAACTGTCGCCACTACGCAGTCTGACACTACTTAGCTGTGTGCCTGTGGTGCCATTGATACTTACATTGTAGTCTGATTCGGTGCCACCAACAAGTTTGATATTGTCAAGGGTTAGGTCGGCCGATGAACGGTTGTAGAGCATTAGCTTGGCGGTGATGCTGGCGTTGCCACTAAATACGGTGTCGAATGAAAGCGTGTCGGCTGAGAAGGCTATGGAGTTGGCATCGCCCACAGAAGAGTAGTCGCTTTCACAGGCTATGATGTTCAGAAGCAAAATTGCTCCTAAAATAGTGTCTATTATCTTGTTGGTTGCCATTTCTAAAGCTAATTTTCTGCCTTTAGTTTTTCTCTCAATATTTTGAGTGCTTTGCTTATTTGTGTTTCAACGGTTCGCTTTGATAGGTTGAGTTGTGTGGCTATTTCGTCGTTCGTCAATCCGTCTATTCTGCTCATTTCAAACACTTTCCGACATTGTGGCGGCAGTTGTTGCATAGCGTTGGCTATTAGGGCTTCAGTTTCTGATAGTTGTATGGTTTCTTCTACATCGTTGCTTGCTTCGCTGACTACAAATATGGCGTTTGAGGCATATTGGTTTTGTATGTTTCTGTGTTTTATTTCGTTGAGGCAACGATTGTGTACTGATTGGTATAGAAACGAACGAACGTTTTGCACGTTGAGTGTTGTGCGATTTTCGTAGATGCTAACAAAGAGCGACTGCACTATGTCAATCGATGCTTCTGTGTCTGACAATATTTTGTTGGCGTAGACTGATAAAGAGGTAAAATAGCGTTCAAACAGCGTCCGAAATGCTGCTTCGTTGCCATTGCATATTTGCGCAAATAGCTCTATGTCAGTTGGTTCGGTCATTATCGACTTGTCGGTGTCAGAGTCTCTTTAGCCACGCAATGGTTTGCTTTGGGTCAGCACTGCCAAATACAAAACTACCAGCTACAAGTGCATTGATGCCAGCTTCTACGGCTTGTGGAGCTGTGGTTGCATCAATGCCGCCATCTACTTCAATGATGGTGTTGAGTTGTTTGCGTTTTATTAGGTCAGCAAGTCGATGGGCTTTGTTGAGTGTGTTAGGAATGAATTTTTGTCCGCCAAAGCCCGGATTGACTGACATGAGCAATACCATATCAACATCAGCAACGATATCTTCAAGTAATTCAATTGGTGTGTGCGGACAGAGCGTAACGGCAGGGCGCATGCCAGCTTGGCGTATCTGCTCTATGGTGCGATGTAGGTGAGTGCAAGCCTCGTAGTGAACGTTGAGAATGTCGGCACCAAGGTCTCTAAACATACTGATGTAGCGTTGCGGATCGGTTATCATCAGGTGTACATCGAGTGGCTTGGTCGAATGTTTTTTGATGTATTTGATAACTGGTGCACCAAACGAAATATTTGGCACAAAAAGTCCGTCCATTACATCAACGTGCATCCAGTCGGCTTCGCTTTCGTTGAGCATCTCGCAGTCGCGTTGCAAATTGCCAAAGTCGGCCGATAGGAGTGAGGGTGAAACTATCATAATGTATATATGTGTGTAATTAAAATGCTGTTATTCAATAAGTTCTCCGGCTCCTTGCCTTGTTATTTCGTAGTCGCCTTTGGTGCAGTCAACTACCGTAGAGCCTTCGTAGCCGCCAAGTCCGCCATCGATGACAATATCGGCAATATGTCCGAGTTTTTCTTCTATGAGTTCGGGGTCGCGAATATACTCATCGTCGTCATCATCGTCTTGCTTTACTGATGTAGAGAGCACAGGGTTTCCAAGCTGATGAACTATCTCTCTGATAATTTTGTTGTTAGGTACGCGTATGCCTACTGTTTTTTTGTTGGCTTTGAATATTTTTGGCACATTGTTATTAGCTTCGAGAATAAATGTGAATGGTCCCGGCAAGTTTTTTTTCATCAATTTGAAAATAGCATTGTCGAGGGGCTTTACAAAGTCTGATATATGGCTCATATCATAGCATATAAACGAGAGGTTTGTTTTGCGTGCATTGATATCTTTGAGCAGCAATATCTTCTCTACGGCTTTTTGGTTGGTAATGTCGCAACCAATGCCATAAACAGTGTCGGTAGGGTAAACCACAATACCACCTTTGCGAAGGCAGTCGACTACTTTGCCCACATTGCGTTCGTCGGGGTTGTCAGGGTGAATGTGCACTATCATATCTTATTCCTCCACTCCAAACACATGCCATACATTGTCGGCAGGCAGAGGTGCAACAATCTTAATAGGTTCGTTTTTTACAGGATGAACGAACTCAATCATGCGCGAATGTAAGTTGATGCCACCACCCTCATTGGAGCGTTTTGAGCCATATTTTAAGTCGCCTCTGATGGGGCAACCAATGCGTGAAAGCTGTGCGCGTATCTGATGATGACGTCCTGTCTGAAGTTCTACTTCAAGCAAGTTGAGATTTTGGGTGCTGCCAATAAGTCTATAGCTCAATATAGCCTCTTTGTAGCCTGTGCGCGGACTTATTGATACAAGTGCGCGGTTTTTCTCTTCGTTTTTGCTCATATAGTGATGTAGCTCTTCAGCTATTTGTGGAGGCCTATTTTGTGTAATAGCCCAATAAGTTTTCTTTATTGTTTTGTCAACAAACATCTTGTTGAGCCTTGCTAAAGCCTTGCTTGTGCGTGCAAATAGCACCACACCACTCACGGGGCGGTCTAAGCGATGCACTACGCCCAAAAAAACATCACCGGGCTTGTTATATTTTTGCTTGATATAAGCCTTTACTTGGTCTACCAAAGCTACATCGCCCGTTTTATCAGCTTGCACTATGTCTGAGTTCGACTTGTTGACTGCAATGATATGATTATCTTCGTAGAGTATTTGGAGCATAACAACTTTATTATATTCAATAGTGTGCAAAATTATAAAAATAACTCAACTTTCCCACTTCATCACACACACCTATAAGTCAAAAACTTACAAACCAGCACAAAAGACTATA
>CAJONN010000141.1 GCA_905235955.1 uncultured Marinilabiliaceae bacterium | reverse complement strand
ACAGCGACGAGTTCTTTTTGTTACTTTTTATTTGGCTACGCCGAACTTCGTTTCGCTTCGCTCAATCATCGTTGAGTCTTGCGGAAATAAAAAGTAAAAGACTAATGAAAAAGTCGTGTTTGGAAATTTGTTTGCATTACATTTCTCCTTGCAAAACTTAAGTAAAAGACAATACAACGCCCCCTATTCTGTTCTTCGGCGAATATGGTCGCGCACACGTGAGGCAAGTTCATAGTCTTCAGTAGCAATGGCGCGTTGCATCACATTGTTGAGCATAGCGTTGTCCATCTCCTCAAGTGTATCATCGTCAATGTTGTCGCCATATTTGGAGTTCGACACCGAAGCAACTTTCATTACATATTCATTAGTAAAAATGGTACACTCCATACGCATAGCAATGGCAATAGCATCGCTAGTGCGTGAGTCGATGCTACTTTGTCGCACATCGCCTTCGCGCGAGCAGAGAATGCTCGAAAAGAATATGCCATCATGAATATCATATATGTATACTCCACTTATGTCGATACCAAAATTGTTGAGAAACGAGCAAGTTAGGTCATGAGTAAGTGGGCGTTTGGGTTTTACACCCTCAAGAACAATAGCAATAGATTGCGCTTCGGGCAGCCCAATGGCAATGGGCAAACGTCGAGGCGGCTCTGACTTGTCAGCCAAGATGAGTATGTACGCCTCTGAATCTTGCCGGCGCGATATACCTTCAACGGTAAGTTCTACTATTATTTGCTTATCGCTCTTCATCTTTGTTGTGTTAGAATCTTGTACAAATTTAATATTTTTTAAATAATTTAAGTTTCGCAAGTGAAAAAGTACAGAAAATAAGCTATGAAAGGACGATAGACCACTACCACCAAATCAACCAACAAACAAGAGTCCTAAAGGAAAAAAGCAGAGCCTCCTGATTTCACATCAAGAGGCTCTAAATTTTGATACAAATGTGAATATTATTATGGAAACATATTTTTCAACATGCCATAGGCTCAAGGGTAGCGCATCGGTGACTCATACTGCGCTGCCACATAGCATATATGTCTTGACCCGACGTACGCGCATTGCCCTCAGTCTGCACAAGTTTATTTCTTCGGGCTGTAATGTTGCCCGTATTGCTTATCAAAAAGTCAACATTGAGCAACTTCATATTTACTGCTTCAACACAATCTGTTGTGTCTACCACAATAAACGAACGCTTATATTTGCGAGCCAACATACCTATTGCAGCCAAGCAAGCTTCGCACCTCTCTGAGCCACAAATGATATGAGATATATGATTGTTCGATGCCAATATCGCCTCCACTGCACATATCAAATCTGAAGTGCTACCATCATTGTCAATAACCGAGGCTACTATAGAAAGCTTATGGCACACAGCACGCCATTCATCAATGGAGGCTACATTGCCTATTATTAGCAATTCGCTGTCGAGCGGAACTACTGAAGAGATAACTGCTTCGCTTGCAGCTACTATGCCACCATTTACATAGAGCTCTTCAAAACCTAATTTATATATGCTTTCCATAATGCTTTCTTTGACTTAATTACATTATCATAGACAATCATATAGCCTCGCACACGTACTCACCATTGATATTTTTTTTACATATTATGATATTTTTTTAAGTTTTGCAAGTAAGTAGCTCCGAATGGACGAAAGAAATATAACCAACAAATTACTTCCAACAACTAGCACGGAACCCGATTTTCACCTCGCGATTAATGAAAAAGCCGTGTTGGGGGACTTGTTTGCAGAACATTTCTACTTGCGAAACTTGAGTAAAAGAAGAAAATAAGAAAAGAACTTTAAACAAAATAGCCGTATACACAATCGTATATAATAATTAACAATGTGATATTTTTTCTTATATTTGCAAAACCAAAAATTTGAACCAACACAATGTCAGAAGCATTACTCGAAGCTTTAATGCAACTATTTGCCTTGCTTACCGATGTAAAGCATACAGCGGCTGGCGAAGGACGACAAAAGGTTGCTGAGTATCTGTCGAGGCAGTTCAATGCAGAATACGTCAACCAGTTTTTGCTCCGGTACGACTTCTATCTCAACCAGTTTCACGGCAATAACAACGACGCACATAGGCAATTTACTGACAACCTGTCGAATATGACAGACATCTGCCAACAAGTAAACCTTGAAATAGACCTCGATGCCAAATTTCTCATACTCACCTCGCTTCTCAACTATATACTCAAACCTGAAATAAGCTTAGACGAAGAACTCTTTGTTGATACATTAGCCGACAATCTGCGCATTCCACCCGACGACTATTGGGCACTCAAAAACTTTGTACTGCAAGGCCCAATGTGGATTGTTGACAAAACTCGCCTGCTCATCATCAATGGCAAGCCCGAAAAACCTCACCCCGATGTAAAACACATCTACAATTCAAAGCAACGCATCGATGTTTGGGTGCTCCACATACGCTCTACCAATATGTTTATGTTTAAATATGATGGTGAGCGCAACCTCTACCTCAACGGACATAAAGTTGAAATGGGCAAAGTGCACCCCCTCGAGCCCGGCTCTGTTATCAATACCTCGCAAATAAAAGCCGTCTACTATGGTCATATTGCTGAGAAGTTTATCACACGTCAAGACACTGGGCGCATCATATATCGTGCCGTCGACATCGAATATAAGTTCAACGAAAACACCATAGGCATACACCGTTTTAGCTTCTTGGGCAAGAGCGGACAGCTGGTTGGCATTATGGGTGGCTCGGGCACGGGTAAATCAACCCTGCTCAATGTCATGAACGGCAACAACAAGCTCAGCCATGGCAACATCACTATCAACGGCTTCGACCTACATCGCGACAAAAAAGCACTCAAAGGAGTTATCGGATACGTGCCACAAGACGATATGCTCAACGAAGAGCTTACTGTATATGAAAATTTGCTCTTCAATGCACATCTGATCTTCTCTGACAAAACTTTGTCAGAAAAAACCAAAATGGTCGAACGCGCCCTCAACGACTTCGACCTTGTTGAGGCTCGCAACCTCAAAGTTGGCAACCCACTAAACAAAATACTTAGCGGCGGACAACGTAAGCGACTCAATATAGCCCTTGAGCTGATGCGCGAACCCTCTATACTCTTCGTCGACGAACCAACATCAGGCCTCTCTTCGCTCGACTCTGAAAAGGTTATGATGTTGCTCAAAAGGCAAGTGCTCAAAGGCAAACTCGTCATCATCAACATTCACCAACCCAATAGCGACATATACAAGCTACTCGACAAGCTACTCATCATTGACCAAGGCGGACGCATCGTTTACAACGGCAACCCAATGAATGCCATTGTCTACTTCAAGCGCAAAGCTCACTACGTAAACCCCGAAGAACGTGAATGTTACACCTGTGGCAACGTCAAAACTGAGCAGCCACTGCGCATCCTCGAAGCTCGCATGGTCGACCCCTACGGCAAGCTTATCCGCAAACGCAAAGTTAGCGCCGACGAGTGGTACAATATGTATTGCAACGAGTTTGAAGCTTCGTTTGATTGGAAATACAAAGAACGAATGCAAAAGGAAAAACTGCCCTCCAACCTCTACAACATACCCGGCCGATGGGAGCAGTTCAAAACCTACCTCCGACGCGATGCACTCAAAAAAATAAAAGATAGCCAATATCTGCTCATCAACATCATTGAAGTGCCTATATTGGCTCTCCTACTCTCATTCTCAACTCGCTATATCAACAATGTTGGCGAATATTCTTTCTTCTCCAATAGCAACATTCCTACCTACCTCTTTATGTGCATTGTGGTAGCTATTTTTGTGGGACTCAATGTTAGCGCTGAAGAAATGATAAAAGACCGCAAGCTACTTATGCGTGAGCAGTTCCTCAACCTTAGTCGCTCGGCCTATCTCAATAGCAAAATTGTCAACCTCATGCTCATCGCCGCTGTGCAGTCGCTATCCCTCGTGCTCATTGGCAACACTATATTACAAATCGACAATATGTGGCTGGGCTATTGGGCTATACTCTTCTCTACATTTGTCAATTCCATACTTATTGGTCTCAATATTAGTAGCGGCCTAAATAGCGCTGTATCTATCTATATATCAATACCTCTCATACTTGTGCCACAACTCCTCTTTAGCGGTACAATGGTAAGCTTCGACAAGCTACATCCTTATATATCGCATCGCGAATTTGTGCCTCACACTGGCGATATAATGGTGTCGCGTTGGGCATACGAGGCTTTGGCTGTCTATCAGTTTAAAAATAACGACTACGAAGCCCACTTCTTCTCTACCGAACAAAAACGTAGCGAAGCCTCATACGCCACTTCTGTTTGGATTCCTGAGCTATACAAACTCAACGACCAATGCGAACAATATAGGCTCAGCAATAGCCCACAACTGCGTCAGGCTTCAGTATTGCTCTTTACTGAAATGAGCAAACTCTCATCTACCCGACTCAAAAAATACCCCAAACTGCTCCGCAAAGTACTCTCGCCCACCTACGATGCTTCGAGCCACGAGTTTGTCAGCGCACAACTCAGCATACTCAAAGAACGCTATGCCGAACAGTTCGACGTCTACAATCAACGCCTCGATAGCATCAGCTCCGCACTTGTTACTGAACTTGGTAGCACCGAGGCACTCGCAAACCTCAAATATCACTTTACCAACGATGCACTCAACATCTTGGCACTCAATAAGCACGATTATACTTCTATCACTTGCTACCCAGACCTTATGGTGCGCAAAAAACAACCTATATACAACATACCTCAAAACCACTGGGGGCGCGCACATTTCTATGCACCATACAAACGCATAGCACAGTTTGAAATACCAACACCTATATACAACGTAGCCTTTATATGGTTGGGTAGCATCGTGTTTTATATTACACTCTACTTCGATGTCCTCAGACGAATAATAACCTACATCGAAAACGTCAAAAGACTCAAACACAACAAACGTTTACAAAAACTTAGAGGATAATCAGTTACTCAAGTTTCGTAAGTGAAAAATGCACAGAAAATAAGCCATGAGAATGTGGCGAAAGAAATATACCCAACAAAATAACCTTCCAACAATAAGCACGAAACTCGATTTTCACCTCGCGGTTGTCGCCTTTGGCACGGAGCGTTAAGAAAATTATCGTAGCGAAGCGCCCGAAACGATT
>CAJONN010000140.1 GCA_905235955.1 uncultured Marinilabiliaceae bacterium | reverse complement strand
CTGAGCGCTCTCCATACATTTTCTGTGTTTGTTGTCAAAATGAGAATGAGTGGAATGATGATTTTTTCAGATCTTTTAATTTTGTGTCTATTTTTTGGCTAAATATTTAACTATTTTTTGCAAATATTATTTTTTTATATAATTTTGTCTTCAGAATAACTTCCCTTTCCAGAATCAGAATTCCTTAATTTGAGAAAAAAAACTACAACGGAACACTTATCCCAATCGAGTGTTCCGTTGACTTTTTTGCTCCGAAATTTGTTGCTGATACTCATCCCAAAGGATTTTGTGATATATCCTTCGTCATCATACAGTTTTCAATGTTCTGAACTCACCTCATCCATCTTTGCTCAGAAAAGCGATGGCTGATTATTTGTGTTGTCGTCAGTGGTTGTGGGTTTCTCTTCTGTTTCATTATCTTCTAATACTGGTTCTTCAGTAGGTATGAGTGGTTCGAGTTCGGTAATTTTATCTATTTCGTATTGCGTCAGGCGTTTGCCTTTGGCTTTGATGCTCTTTTCGGCTATAAATTCTGCTGCATCTACCTCCTCTTTGCCACGTATTTTGTCGGCACCACCATACTTGAGTTCGATGCGCGGATGTCCTTCGTCAGAGAAGAGGATGAGTTTAGACTTAGGCGAGTCGCTGATGATGAGTTGTGGTTTTTTCTCGGGCTCTATTTTGAAGCGTTTGAGGTAGTACGATTTTGATTCGCCATCGAAGTATACGGCTGTCCATATTTTGTATGGTTTGAATTTTTCTATGCGCAGTATGTTATTGTCAAAGTGTTGCTCAAAGTCGTAGTTGGTGGTTATGGCTTCGCCGTTGCTGTTGATAATCAAAACAAGGTCGTTTGCAGCAAATTCGCCCAGTAGCTGTCCGTGTCCGTCGGCATTGAGGCGTAGTGTTTCGGGCTCAAACCATACTTTGCGTCCGCCAAGTGTACTGCTGCCTTTTTGCTTCAGAACTATTTTGTATATTTCGTTCTTAGTGAGCACATTACCGCGTGCTGTTCGACCTTTGACCATGAGCGATGCCATATCGAAGTCGAAGACGAGATTGCGCATTTTGAGTTTGGGTTTGAGCAATACTTTGAGTATTTCGCCTTCACCGTTGGGGTTGGCACTGAAGTAGTGGAGTTTGCTTTTTTTGTGTTCGGTGATGAAGTAGTATTCTTTGTCGCGAGTGATGCCTGTAACGGCAAAACGCTTTACAAATACTACGCCTGTTTCGCCATCGGTGTAGGCGGCGTGGTAGATGGTGCGTATGTCGTTTTTCTTGAATATGGCTATGTGTATTATGCCCATGCCAACGTCGGCTTTGTCTTCTATTTTTTTCACAACAAATCGGCCGTCTTCGTAGAAGATGATAACGTCGTCGATGGTAGAGCAGTCGCAGATATAGTCGCCTTTTTTGAGTGCGTAACCCATGAATCCGTCTTCGCGGTTGAGATAGAGTTTTTCGTTTTTGACTACAACTTTTGTTGAGTCGATGTTGTCAAACGAGCGTATTTCGGTGAGGCGTGGGTGGTCTTTGCCATATTGTTTTTTGATGCGTTTGAAGTAGGCTATGGCATAGTCGATGATGTGTTCTATGTCATATTTTACTTGCTCCATCTCTTCTTGCAAAGCTACGAGTTTTTCTTCGGCAGCATTGGAGTTGAATTTGAGTATGCGTGCCATTTTTATTTCGAGCAGGTGCAAAATGTCGTCTTTGGTTACGGCTCTGATAAAATTTGGATAGTATGGTGTAAGGCGTAGGTCGATGTGTTCGCAAGCGGCATCGACGTTGGGTGCTTCTTCAAATTCGCTGTCTTTGTAGATGCGTTCTTCGATGAATATTTTTTCGAGCGAGAGTGTATGCCATTGGTGCTCAAGTTCGTTGAGTTTTATTTCAAGTTCTTGGCGCAGTAGGGCTACTGTGTTGTCAGTGTTGTGTTTTAGTATTTCGCTCACGCCCATAAAGTGTGGCTTGTTGTTGCTAATGACACAGGCGTTGGGCGATATGTTGAGTTCGCAGTCAGTAAAGGCGTAGAGTGCGTCAATGGTTTTGTCAGGCGAAGCGCCTGAAGGCAGTGTGATGAGTATTTCAGCTGTGGCAGCTGTGTTGTCGTCAATCTTCTTTACCTTTATTTTTTTGTCGTTTACTTTCAGTATTGAGTCGATGAGCGACGATGTTGTTTTGCTAAAAGGTATTTCAGTTATCGACAGTGTTTTGGCATCAACTTTATTTATTTTGGCGCGCACTTTTACTACGCCACCTCGCAAGCCGTCGTTGTAGCGCGATACGTCGATGGTGCCGCCTGTTGGGAAGTCTGGGTAGAGTTCGAATGGCTCATTTTTGAGGTATGATATTGAGGCATCGATGAGTTCGTTGAAGTTGTGCGGAAGTATTTTTGATGCTAAGCCTACGGCAATGCCTTCGACGCCCTGAGCCAGTAGCAATGGAAATTTTACTGGCAGAGTTACAGGCTCTTCGTTGCGCCCGTCGTATGACATTTTCCAGATGGTTGTTTTTGGGTTGAAAACTACATCGAGGGCAAATTTAGTAAGTCTGGCTTCGATGTAACGGGGTGCAGCAGCTGAGTCGCCGGTGAGTATGTTGCCCCAGTTTCCTTGTGTGTCGATGAGGAGTTCTTTTTGTCCCAGACCAACAAGTGCATCGCCAATAGAGGCATCGCCATGAGGGTGAAATTGCATGGTGGCACCAATGATGTTTGCTACTTTGTTGAATCGGCCGTCTTCAAGTCGGCTCATAGCGTGTAGCACGCGGCGTTGCACGGGTTTGAGTCCGTCGTTGAGGTGAGGCACGGCGCGCTCAAGTATTACGTATGAGGCGTAGTCGAGAAACCATGTGCGATACATGCCATGTAGTTGGCTGTGGCGCACAAGTTCTTCGTCCCAAAGCGGAGCTGCTTCATCGTCAGATGTGGGTAGTTCGTCGTCAGGTATGTTGTTGTCGAGTTCGTTGTTGTCAAATTCGTCGTTTATTTCGTCGCTCATAATGCTATAAGATGTGTTATGTGTTGGTAGGGTGGGGGTTAATCAGCAAAGTTTTCTTCTTCAACAAGGTCTTCTTCAACAACGAGGTTGTCGATGATGAAGTTTTGGCGCGATGAGGTGTTTTTGCCCATATAGAATTCGAGCAAACCTTTTACGGCATCGTCTTTTTTCATGTGTACGGGGTCGAGGCGCATGTTTTCGTTGATAAACTCTCTGAATTCTTCCCAGTTTATTTCTCCTAAACCTTTGAATCGGGTTATCTCTGGTTTGTTGCCAAGTTTTTTGATGGCTTTGTCGCGTTCGTCTTCGCTATAGCAATATATGGTTTTTTGTTTGTTGCGTACGCGGAAGAGTGGTGTTTGCAATATGAAGAGATGGCCGTTTTTGATAACTTCTGGGAAGAATTGTAGGAAGAATGTGATGGTGAGTAGCCTGATGTGCATGCCGTCAACATCGGCATCGGTGGCTATTATCACTTTGTTGTAGCGCAGGTTGTCGATGCCGTTTTCTATGTCGAGTGCGGCTTGCAAGAGGTAGAATTCTTCGTTTTTGTAAACTATGTCGCGTTTGAGGCCGAAGGTGTTGAGTGGTTTACCTCTGAGGCTGAATACGGCTTGTGTGTTGGCGTTGCGAGCTTTGGTTATAGAGCCTGAAGCTGAGTCGCCCTCGGTGATGAAGATGGCTGTATTTTCGCGTTCGTCGTTTTTTTCGTCGGTAAGGTGTATGCGGCAGTCGCGTAGTTTGCGGTTGTGAAGGTTGGCTTTTTTGGCTTTTTCTCTGGCTTGTTTTTGTATGCCGCTAATGGCTTTGCGTTCGCTCTCTGAGTCTTTTATTTTGGCGTTGATGGCTTGTGCTGTATCAGGGTTGCGATGCAAGAAGTTGTCTAAGTGTTCGGTCAGGAAGTCCATCATAAACTGGCGTATGGTGATGCCAGCTACGGGCGAGTCTTGTGCATCGGTTGGAGCCATATCTTTTGAGCCGAGTTTGGTTTTTGTTTGGCTCTCAAACACAGGTTCTTGCACTTTTATTGATACTACGGCAGTGATGCCAGCGCGTATGTCGCTCACGTCGTAGTCTTTGTTGTAGAAGTCGCGAATGGTTTTTACAAGGCTCTCTTTGAATGCTATGAGGTGTGTGCCGCCTTGGGTGGTGTTTTGTCCGTTGACGAAGGTATAATATTCTTCGCCATAATGGTTGCCATGCGTCATAGCTATTTCGAGGTCGTCGCACTCAAGGTGAATGATAGGGTAGAGGGCTTCTTCGGTCATGTTGTGTTGCAAGAGGTCAACTACGCCATTGTCGCTTTTGTATGGTTCGCCGTTGTAGGTGAGTGTCAGTCCGCGGTTGAGGTACGAATAGTTTTTGAGCATGTTTATCACGAAGTCGTCGTGATACTGATAGTTTTCAAAAATAGAGTTATCGGGCGTAAAGCTAACTCGCGTGCCGTTTTTTTCTTTAGTTTCCTCAAGGTCATATTCTTTCACTACTTGCCCCATTGAGAAGTCGACGCGTTTTTTCTGTCCGTCGCGCACACTTTCAACTATGAAGGTGGTAGAGAGTGCATTTACGGCTTTGATACCAACGCCATTCAGACCTATCGACTTTTTGAAGGCTTGGCTGTCATATTTTCCGCCAGTGTTCATTTTTGAGGCTACATCAACTACTTTGCCCAGCGGAATGCCACGTCCATAGTCGCGTATCGAAACTCGGCTTTGGTCAGTAATGGTAACTTCTATTTTTTTGCCATTGCCCATCATAAATTCATCAATAGAGTTGTCCATCACCTCTTTGAGTAGCACGTAGATGCCATCGTCGTCGTATGTACCATCGCCAAGTTTGCCAATGTACATACCCGGGCGACGCCGTATATGCTCATACCATTCGAGGGTTTTGATGTTGTCTTCGTCGTAAGTAGATGTAGATGTGTTGTTTAAAATTTTTTCATCAGCCATAGTTGCAATGCACTCTATATTAGAAATTTTCTGGGGTAGAACAATTCGTTAGTTGTGTGGCATTCTGTTAATTCTGATTTTCAATTAATAGAACGCCTTTTGTAAAAAACAAAACGCTCTTCTGAGTTTTCTGAATAGACAAAAATTGTAGAGGTTTCTTTTTTTCACGATTGCAAAGATAAAGTTTTAGCGCGATATTTTCCGTTGAGGGATGGAAAATAAATTTTTATCAATTTCTCATTGAGATGATTATGTTAA
>CAJONN010000139.1:1321-6567 GCA_905235955.1 uncultured Marinilabiliaceae bacterium | reverse complement strand
TTACTTTTTCTGTCGGCACAGAAAAAGTAAAAGACTAATGAAAAAGCCGTGTTTGGAAATTTGTTTGCAGTACATTTCTACTTGCGAAACTTGAATAAAAAAAGAGCCTTGCTAAACTCAATATTAGCAAGGCTCTCAAATGCAATTATCTTAGTGGGGGTTAGAATCCTTTGATACTAATCAAAACAACATAGCCAACAATAAGTGCTATCACACCAACTACGATACCCACCAATGCCATATCTTTCTGTTTGATGAAGCCCTTGGCGTATGCCAATGCATTGGGTGGAGTACTGATAGGCAATGCCATAGCAAACGATGCTGATAGAGCCAAACCTATCAGAAGCGTAGATATGCCACCATAGTCGGCAAGCTGACTCTCCATACCTTTACCCACTACTGCCAAAATAGGTATAAGCAGTGCAGCTGTAGCCGAGTTGCTCATAAACGTACTCATTACGCAGCACAATATGCCCGAACCAATTATCACAAGCAGTGGCGACCAAGTGTTAAATGGTATAGAATCTACCATGTGTTTTGCCAATCCAGTGTCGTCAAGGCCAACGCCAAGTGCAAAGCCACCAGCTACCAGCCATAGCACATCCCAATCTATTTGTTTCAAGTCATCTTTAGTAA
This sequence comes from uncultured Marinilabiliaceae bacterium, assembly GCA_905235955.1. Classification (GTDB taxonomy): domain Bacteria; phylum Bacteroidota; class Bacteroidia; order Bacteroidales; family Marinilabiliaceae; genus W3P20-009. The sequence goes on along the minus strand of CAJONN010000139.1, from coordinate 5,931 downwards.
AAATGCCCGTTACGCTAAACACTGCGAATGGTATCAGAGCTACAACATTTGCATTTATCGATGTAAGTTTTTCGCTCACCCACAACAATATAGTTACAACAAATGTTATCCAAACTATTTTCGACTTTAGGTCGTTTTTCATTTCACCTTCGATAGTAATATCGTCGATGATTTTCTTTTTGAATGGGAACAATAGCAACAATACACGCCAAGCAATGAGCAAAATAATGATAGCAACAGGCACCATTACAAGCATCCAATCACAAAATGTTATACCAAGGTCAAGTCCTTCAGGGTCGTTGAGGTAGCCAATAGCCACAGCGTTGGGTGGCGTGCCAATAGGCGTGCCTATGCCACCAATGTTGGCAGCTATAGGTATAGAGAGTGCTAAAGCAATGCGACCCTTGCCCTCAGGTGGCATCTTGGCCAAAATAGGTGTCAGAATAGTAAGCATCATGGCGGCAGTAGCGGTGTTGCTCATAAACATAGAACATAGAGCCGTTACGGTGATGAAACCAAGCAATACATTCTCTGACTTAGTGCCAAAAGGTTTCAAGATAGTTTTAGCAATGACGGCATCGAGTTTGTATTTTGATGCAGCAATAGCCAATACAAAACCACCCATAAAGAGCATTATAATAGGGTCGGCAAAGGTCGCCATAATATTTTTGAACTTGATAGGTGTGCCAAAGCTCGGGTCGATTGAAGTGTCTATTTTGCCTTCAGCATCGAGCACATAGTTCATCACATTGAACATGCTTGTTGATGTGGTGAGCAACATTAGCACCAATATTAGCACTGAAGTTGTCCAAATAGGTATTGGCTCTGTAATCCACATAAATGCAGCAAATGCAAAAATAGCAATAAGGCGTTGCTCTATGAGCGTAAGTCCGTCTATTCCAAAACTGTCGCTTGGCAAAAACCAGATGACAAAAAAAATCAGAATAGATATGACAATCTTAATAAAATTACTTCTTGTCATGATGTTTCAATGTTTGTGTTTTTAGGTTTTTTATTTTGTTGTAACAAATATGGAGTTTGCTACTTCATAACATTATTTCACATTATCATTAGCAAATTTATTCTTTTTTAGCATTCGTTACACTTGTTTTGTAAATAAATATCAACAAATGTCTTCATACTAAAAATTGGTTCTTATTGTTTCTGAGTAAAGGTAAAAATATTGAAGCGTAAGCATTTTTGTAGAGTGTAATTAGTATCTTTGCACCGCTTTTTGCAATAGTTGCTAATATCAATATGTTAGTGACGGGGCGAAGCTATGAACGCCTATTTTATAATGAGATTAACAATAAAATATATAAATCAAAGTTTATTCGAGCCTATTATGATTTGGAGATCGATACTTTTGTCAATATTTATCTGTTTTGCTATGAGTATGAATGCTCAAAGCATTGACTTCAATAAATATAGAAATGTTGACGTGTCAACACTTTCTGATGAGCAGATAAAAAGAATAGCCACAGAAATGTCGAACAGAGGATACTCTATTGAGCAAGTAGAGATGATGGCCAGAGCTCAGGGCGCAACAGAAAAGCAGATAAGCGATTTGAAAAAACGCCTGACCAACCTCAATCTCTCTACCGACAAAAACAAAAAAAGTGTAAGTTCACAAAGTAGCATTGATGATTTTTTGTCAGACATAGAAGTTTCTAAAAAACGACCTGTTGCCTTGGCTGCTCGAGACTCTATGGTATTTGGCGTTACCATTTTCAACAACGATAATCTGACCTTTGAGCCTAACCTCAATATACCAACGCCTGAAGGCTACATACTTGGTCCCGGCGATGAGATAGCTATAGATGTGTGGGGATTTTCACAAAAGTCGTTCAACCTAATGGTAACAACCAATGGTAGCATCGACATACCTATGGCCGGACCGGTTTATGTATCAGGACTTACAATAAGTGAGGCTCGTTCGCATATTATGAATAAACTCAAAGGCATATATGGCGATTTGGGGCAAGGCACTACGGCAACAGTGTATGTAAGCAACCTCCGAACAATATCAGTAAATGTTATGGGCGAAGTGCAACTGCCAGGCACGTATGTGGTTTCTGGTGCTGCGTCGCTATTCAATGTGCTCTATCTTAGTGGCGGACCAACATACAATGGCTCGTTCAGAAACATACAACTTATTCGCAAAGGCAAAGTAGTCTCTACACTCGATGTCTATGACTTTTTGCTCAACAACAACTCTGAAGTCAATGTACCACTCTACAATGGCGATATAATAATGGTGCCAACCTATCAAAAACGTGTAGCTGTAGGCGGTGAGTTTAAGCGAAAGGGCTATTTCGAAGCTAAAGATGGCGAAACTGTTGAAGACCTGATACGCTATGCTGGTGGCTTCACTACACAAGCTCTTATTGATAAGGTTAGCCTCATAAGGCAAGGTAAGTTGGGCAAAGAGTTTCAGGATGTAACCGATGCAAGTTCTGTTTTGCTAATGAATGGCGATAGCATATCGGTGCCCAAAGTTTCTGAAAGCAGAATAGACAATGTTGTATTCTTAAAGGGCAATGGTGTTTTCTATCCGGGCAGTTACGAATATGCTGAAGGTATGAAGCTCTCAGAGCTGGTGCAAAAAGCTGGCGGACTTACTGAAAATGCCTTTATGACACGTGGTGTTATCACTCGCCTCAACGACGACTATACATTGCAGTCGCTCAACTTCAATGTGGCAGATTTGGTTGCTGGGCGATACGATCTTACACTCAACAACAACGATGAGGTGCTCATCTCAGCCATTGACGATATGCGCGATGCTCCCAAGCTCACCATCAAAGGTGCGGTAAGAGCGGCTGGCGACTTCATCTACCGCGACAATATAACGCTGGGCGACCTTATACTGCTTGCTGGCGGTCTGACCGCTGATGCTGCAACAGTAAATGTAGAGATAGTGCGTCGCCTCTCGTATGCTCAGGCTGATACAAGCAACTATGCTATTGCTATGGGGCAATATGTTGACATTACACGCGACCTCAAACTCGACGATGAGGGCAACTCATTTGCACTGCAGCCATACGACATTGTTACGGTGCGCAAATATATGTATTCAAATTTCAAAGGCAGTGTAACTATTTCGGGTGAAGTACGTTTCGCTGGAGTATATGAGATATTAGACAAAAAAGAAAATGTGCTAACAATGCTCAACCGAGCTGGTGGACTTACTGATGCTGCCTACATCAAAGGTGCTAAGCTATATAGGCGTGTACAGCTCAACAACAAAGAGTATATGATAAAGTTGCAACAAGCCAAAGCACAGAGCAACGACACCACAAAAGTAGGTTCACTCATCAGCGACAATACGTTTGAGCTTGTAAGTGTCAACCTTGAAGAACTAATAAAGAATGCGCAAAAATATAAAGACTTTACACTTCAGGATGGCGATGAAATAGTTGTACCAAGTAGGCAACAAACCGTCAGAGTATCAGGGCAAGTGCTCAATCCGGTATCGCTCACATGGGATAAAAAAAGCAGTGCTCGCAAGTTTATAGCACAAGCTGGTGGTTTTTCAATCAGAGCCAAAAAGAACAAAACCTATGTAGTTTATCCTGATGGTCATGCTGAAGCTACCAAAAGTTTCTTATTTATAAAAAACTATCCGAACGTAGAACCCGGATGCGAAGTGGTAGTGCCAGAACGTGCACCACGAAGCACAACACTACCTCAGTGGATAGGAATGACAAGTTCGCTCGCAACAGTTGCAGTACTTATTGTAACATTATTTAAAGACTAATGGAACAACAAATAAACAAAGAGGAACAGTTCGACATAGTTTGGCTGTTGAAATACATATATAGCAAACGCAAATTCATATTCACTTTTATAGGTGGAATGCTATTGCTTTGCATAATTATTTATATGGTAAGACCTAAAAAATATGTTGCTACAGCATCAATTCTTCCGGTAGAAGAAGATGAGAGCCTACTTTCAGGTATGGGTAGTTTAAGTTCGTTGGCATCAATGGCTGGTGTAAATTTGTCTAATTTTTCAAAATCGACAACTATCATCACCGCTGAGCTCTATCCGAAAGTAGCTGAAAGTGTGCCATTCTTGAGCTATATGATAGATGTGCCACTGCCGTGGAAAGAGCCAACTGATACCACAATGACATTTTGGGAGCATACCAATGCTGATACTATACCTACAATTGGTAAAACAATATTCAACTATACAATAGGATTGCCCCATACCATATCTCAATCGTTGCAAGAGAAATCAGTAATAGCGCCAACTGACGATGCAAAATTGCCATATATGCAAATAGATATAGAGCGTATGATGGTGATGGAGACGATGAAAAATATGATTAAAGTAGAAAATGATCCTCAGTACAAAATCATAGAGATATCGGTAGAAGCTGGGTCGCCAGAGCAAGCATCGATATTAGTATCGGCATTGATAGAGAAGCTGCAAGAAACAGTTACCGAACATAAAACAAGGCGAGCCAACGCTATACTTAAATTTACCGAAGATCGTTACGAAGAGGCTAATGCCGACTACGAAGAGATATACAAGCGTTTCAGCCATTACAAAGACCAACACAGAGATATGATAGAAGAGCGCATAGGCTCTGAGTATCAGCG
>CAJONN010000139.1:0-1314 GCA_905235955.1 uncultured Marinilabiliaceae bacterium | reverse complement strand
GACCAATACGACTTATCACGTTCGATACTGAACACCTTAGCATCACAGTTGGAGCAATCGCGCCTTGCCGTGATGCAAAATACACCCGTTTTTTCGGTAGTTGATCCGGTAGTTTTGCCACAGAAAAAAGATAGCCCGAAACTATTACTACACATAGTTTCAGGCATATTATTGGGAACAGTACTCTCTATAGGCTGGTTGCTACTCCAACTCGGCTACTGGCAAGTATTTGACGAAGAGAAGTTTAGGGCGATAAAAGAAAAAATACAAAAATAATACACAAATTTTAGAATATGGCAGAAAAAACGATAACAGTCACAAGTCCACTTTTACCCGATCTTGCCGAGTTTGAGAAATACCTTGAAGATATTTGGCAGCGCAAATGGCTAACCAACAATGGTCATTATCACCACGAACTTGAAAAGGCTCTTGCGGAATATCTCGGTGTGGAGTACTTGTCGCTTTTTACTAATGGCACATTGCCGTTGATTACTGCCTTGCAAGCCTTGCGTATCACAGGCGAAGTTATCACAACACCTTATAGTTTTGTAGCTACTACACATTCCATTTGGTGGAACAACCTAAAGCCAGTATTTGTTGATGTAGATGAGCAGACTGGTAATATCGACCCCGACAAAATTGAGGCTGCCATTACGCCACAGACAACAGCAATAATGCCAGTGCATGTTTATGGAACGCCTTGCAACACACAGCGCATACAAGAAATAGCCGACATCTATGGCCTAAAAGTAATCTACGATGCCGCACATGCCTTTGGTGTTAAGGTGGCAGGAAAATCTATTCTTGAAAACGGCGATATGAGTACGCTAAGTTTCCATGCTACAAAGGTTTACAATACAGTTGAAGGTGGTGCGCTGATTTGTCGCGATGCTGCTACAAAAAAGCGCATCGACTATCTCAAAAATTTCGGTTTTGCAGATGAGACAACGGTTGTTGCACCTGGCATAAACAGCAAAATGGACGAAATACGCGCAGCATTTGGTCTGCTTAATCTCCGTCAGGTTGACGCAGCCATTGCACATCGCAAGCACGTTGCAGAACTTTATCGCGAGGCATTGCGCAATATACCGGGTATAAGGTTTTTGCAAGACATAGACGGCGTACGCCACAACTACTCATACTTTCCAATTTTTATCACCGAAAACGAGTATGGCAAAAGTCGCGATGCACTATACAATCAATTGAAAGAAAACAATATCTTAGCCCGTCGATATTTCTATCCGCTGATCTCTAATTTCCCTGTTTATCGTGGGCTTGATAGTGCAAAGCCCGAAAATCTGCCCATAGCCAACA
>CAJONN010000138.1 GCA_905235955.1 uncultured Marinilabiliaceae bacterium | reverse complement strand
ATTTGTGTCAATTTTATTACAACATAGTTCAAAATTGTAGTACCTTCATAGGGGAGAATGCCAAAACTCAATTTTTTTATCCCAAACTTAAGAGATACCACCCCGAAAAAAAACTCCCCAATCATTTTTTATGATTGAGGAGCTTCTTATTTATGCTAATGAGCTATTAGTCGATGATATCTTTCGAATAGTCGAGCGATGCCATACGCTTGTAGGTTGCGTAACGGTGCTGTGCATTTTTCTTAGCTTCATCGAAGAGCTCTTGAGCCTCGTCGGGCTTAACCTTCTTGAGTGAGAGGTAGCGAACTTCGCCATCGAGGAAGGCTTGGAAGTTGTCCCAATTTGGAGCTTTTGAGTCGAGTTGGAACGGATTCTTGCCTTCGGCAGCCAAACGTGGGTCGAAACGCCAGAGGTGCCAGTAGCCACATTCTACAGCCTTTGCCTCTTCGGCTTGGCTCTTGCCCATACCACCTTTAGCCTTCAAACCATGGTTGATACATGGAGCATAAGCTATCACGAGCGATGGTCCGGGATATTCCTCTGCTTCGCGCAATGCCTTGAGGCACTGTGCATTGTCGGCGCCCATTGCAATCTGTGCTACATATACATAGCCGTAGGTTGCTTGCATAAGTCCGAGGTCTTTCTTCTTTATGCGCTTACCACCAGCTGCAAACTGTGCAATAGCACCAACTGGAGTTGCTTTTGACGACTGACCACCTGTGTTAGAGTATACTTCGGTGTCGATAACGAAGATGTTGACATCTTCGCCCGATGCGAGTACGTGGTCAAGACCGCCGTAACCGATGTCGTACGAAGCACCGTCGCCACCAATAATCCATTGGCTGCGTTTGGTGAGATAGTGGCTCAGTTCGAGCAGTTGCTTGTTGACTGGGCAACCATGCTGTGCAGCCTTCTCAATTTCAGGAGCAAGCTTAGCTGCAGCCTTCTTTGAAGCATCAGCATTGTTCATGCCTGCAATCCACTCAGCAGCAGCAGCTTTGTATTCTGCACTTGCTTTGTCTGATGCTGTAGCCTCGTTGAGCAGTGCTACGATGCGAGCGCGCATCTTCTTGTTGGCAATAGCCATACCAAGACCAAACTCGCAGAAGTCTTCAAAGAGTGAGTTTGCCCAAGCTGGACCTTGTCCCTTTTCGTTCTTTGTGTATGGGGTAGAAGGTATTGAACCAGAATAGATTGACGAGCAACCAGTAGCGTTAGCTACAATTTCGCGGTCGCCAAAGAGTTGCGAGATGAGTTTGACGTATGGTGTTTCGCCACAACCAGAGCATGCACCAGAGAATTCGAACAATGGAGTTGCAAACTGGCTCTGACGTGGGTTGGCTTTGATGTCGATCAAATCTTGCTTAGACTTGACGTTCTTTACGCAATATTCCCAATTCTTAGCCTCATCAAGTTCCTTCTCAAGTGGAACCATCTTAAGGGCTTTAACAAGCTCACCAGTCTCTTTGTTTCTCTTGCCGGGGCAAACGTCAACGCAGTTGCCGCAACCAAGGCAGTCTAATACGCCTACTTGCATGCGGAACTTCATTCCTTTGATTGCTGCAGGTGCCAAAACATCGAGTTTGTCGGCATTCAAACCTGCTGCCTCTTTGTCGTCCATAACGAATGGGCGGATACATGAGTGAGGGCAGACGAATGCACATTTGTTACATTGTATACAGTCTTCAGCTGTCCAAGTAGGAACGAGTGCCGAAACACCACGTTTTTCGTAAGCTGCTGTGCCTTGTTCCCACATACCATCTTCGATGCCTTTGTATGCTGATACTGGCAAAAGATCACCATTTTGTGCATTGATTGGGCGCACAAGTTTGTTGATGAAGTCAGGGTCATCATTCTTAGCCACTGGCTCGTCAGGAAGGTTAGCCCAAGCTGGGTCAACAGTGAGCACTTTGTACTCGTTGCCACGGTCGACAGCTGCATAGTTCATATTTACAACATCTTCGCCCTTCTTGCCATACGACTTAACGATGAATTTCTTCATCTGTTCTACAGCAAGGTCAACAGGGATAACCTCTGTGATGCGGAAGAATGCTGACTGGAGGATAGTGTTGGTGCGGTTGCCCAAACCTATCTCTTGTGCAATCTTAGTAGCGTTGATGTAGTATACGGTGATGTTTTTCTGAGCGAAATAACGTTTTACATTGTTTGGCAAGTTCTTAGCCAATTCGTCGGCATCCCAAATAGTGTTGAGAAGGAACTGACCATTCTGACGCAAACCGCGTGTTACGTCGTACATACGCAAGTATGCTTGTACGTGGCAAGCTACGAAGTTTGGAGTTTTGATTTGGTAAGTTGAACGAATAGGAGTGTCGCCAAAACGAAGGTGTGAGCAGGTGAAACCACCTGACTTCTTTGAGTCGTATGAGAAGTATGCTTGGCAATATTTATTGGTGTTGTCGCCAATAATCTTTACTGAGTTTTTGTTGGCACCAACAGTACCATCAGCACCCAAACCAAAGAATTTTGCTTCGAATATGCCCTCGCCACCAAGTGCCATCTCGTCTTTGAGTGGAAGCGAACGGAAGGTAACATCGTCAACAATGCCGAGTGTGAAGTGGTCTTTTGGCTCGTTCAAATCCATATTCTCATATACTGAGAGAATCATGGTAGGAGTAACGTCTGACGAACCTAAGCCGTAGCGACCGCCAATGATTTTTGGTGCGTTGGGCTGACCATAGAATGCGTCTTTAACATCGAGGAGCAGAGGTTCGCCACTTGCACCGGGCTCTTTAGTACGGTCGAGTACGGTAACGAACTTAGCGGTCTTAGGCACTGCTGCCAATAGGTGTTTTACAGAGAATGGACGATAGAGGTGAACGCTTACCATACCATACTTCTTGCCGTTGGCATTAGCATAGTCAATAGCTTCACGAGCAGCCTCAGTAGCTGAACCCATAAGGATGATAACCTTGTCGGCATCTTGTGCGCCATAGTATGAGAAGAGCTTGTATTCGCGACCAGTGATGCGCGAAATTTCCTTCATATATTCTTCTACAACGGCAGGTACAGAGTCGTAGAATGGGTTGCTCGACTCACGATGTGCAAAGAATGTTTCTGGGTTCTCTGCCATACCTTTTGCCTCAGGATGTTCTGGAGTAAGGGCACGTTTGCGGAACTCGCTAATAGCCTCAAGGTCAACCAATGGGCGAAGATCTTCTTGGTCAATCTCCTCTATCTTATGGTATTCGTGCGATGTGCGGAAACCATCGAAGAAGTTGATGAACGGAACACGGCATTTGATTGACGACAAGTGTGCAACAGCTGAAAGGTCCATAACCTCTTGTACTGAACCTTCAGCCAACATAGCGAAGCCAGTTTGGCGGCATGCCATTACGTCGCCGTGGTCACCAAAGATACAGAGTGAGTGCGATGCAACGGTACGTGCCGAAACATGGAATACTGATGGGAGTAACTCACCAGCTATTTTGTACATGTTTGGAATCATCAGGAGCAAGCCCTGTGATGCAGTAAATGTTGTGGTGAGAGCACCTGCTTGCAACGAACCATGAACAGCACCTGCTGCACCTGCTTCTGACTGCATTTCTTGCACCAAAACAGTGTCGCCAAACATATTCTTGCGGCCTTGCACCGCCCACTCATCAACATGCTCCGCCATAGGTGACGACGGAGTAATTGGATAGATGGCTGCTACCTCAGAAAACATGTAGGCTACATGTGCTGCGGCTTGGTTGCCATCGCAAGTTACAAATTTCTTCTCTTTTGCCATTTTTTTGTTACACTAACAATAATTAATATTCTAAAATTTTTTTTTGTCAATATATACAACTTATATCCATAATTGGTTATAATGTTTTGAATATCAATACAAAAAACCAAAAAGCCAAAGTGGTATAATGTTGTTTTTGCCTATTTCTATCATGTCACGAGCCCATATCACATCATTTTTTAGATGCTTTGTGTCTGAGCCTATGCTAAACAAATTTCCACCCACACAAAAGTCGCCTACCAAACCACGAGTAACTTTATTCTTATATCCTAATTGATTGAAAAAGAATGTTTTGTAGAGCGATTCGCTGTCGACACCACCATAGTTGCACAGATACATAAGGTTGGGGTTTTGCATGAATATGTGCGCAGGTTTCTTTTGGCTTGAGTCGCCATCCTGATACAATAGGTGTATGAGGCGAGCTTGCTTCAGATATACCATATAGTTCATCACGGTGGCTCGGCTTGTGTCTACTTCGGCAGCTAATTTGCTTACGTTGGGTTGAAAAGGTGCCGACTGTGTTATCAAATAGAGCAGTTTGCGCAGTTTGGGCATACACTTGTGTTCTATCTGTTGCAAATAGCTTATCTCTATTTCCAAAACTAAATTGATAGTCTTTATCATACTTGAAAAGACATCTTTTTCGTTCATTATATAGGGATAAAAGCCATGGTGCAAATAGTCAGAAAAATATGCCAATGGGCGTACCTTTGAAACTATATCAGTGGCTATTTGTTGATGATTTGCAATAATTTCGTCTAAACTATATTTAGGGAATGTTGTGCCAGCCTTATAATTAAGGTATTCGCGAAACGAAAAACCCTCTAAGCTATATACATCAACCAGTCCGTGCAACTCTGGATTAGCCTCTTTGAGGCGCATAACTGGCGAGCCAACAAATACGATGTGTAAATTGGGGTAGTTGTCATAGCAATAACGCAACTCTTTCGACCAATCAGGATATTTATATACTTGGTCGAGTAGCAAAGTGTGTCCGCCAAGTTTGCAAAAATTGTCGGCAAGCGATGTTATTGTGTGTGTAGCGAAGTAAAAATTGTTGAGGTCGGCATACAAACATTTGTGGTCGTTAGCTACATTTTTGGCATAGTTGAGCAAGAAGGTTGTTTTGCCAATGCCGCGCGACCCTTTTATTCCAATCATACGAGCTGACCAATCTATGTCGTCCATTAGTCCGCGTTTTATCCACGGGCTTAGATGCGACAAAAGGTCGTCATGTATTTTGAATAAAGTTTGCAAATTTAGTGTTTTAAGGTTTAAGTTGAATTTGGATGTTTATGCATCATCAATTATCAACAACAAGGCAAAAATAGAAACATTTGCTTAAAAATTGCAAACTCCACTTTGCAAATTTGGCTTAAAAGTGCAATTTATATTGAGTAAAAAGAAGGTATAGATGCAATAGATACATTGCATTTTTGCATTAATATACTACATCTCAAGTTGCGCAAGTAGAAATGTACTGCAAACAAGTTCCTATATACGACCTTCCCATTAATTTTACTTTTTCTTTCCGCAAGAAAAAGTAACAAAAAGAACTCGTCGCTGTTGCCA
>CAJONN010000137.1 GCA_905235955.1 uncultured Marinilabiliaceae bacterium | reverse complement strand
CGGCATAGAAATTTCGCAGCGCGAAGTGCTAAATGCCACCATAAATATTCGCATCGAGAGTTCGTCGGTAGATAAGCCTGAGGCGAAATTGGGCATGCTCTACGAATCGATGCCCAAGCGCGATGGTCTGCAACTGCCCGATGATGTCTTTCGTTTCACAGCGGACGGCATCGAGTTTGAGAATGTGCAGACGCACGAGGTGAACACCGAGAAGAGCCGTAAATTTTCTGACGCACTCAGAAAAAACAATGTAAAATTCCCGATAAAATCTATGTCGGGCGACCTGAGCCTGCGCAAACGCTACGACGAGGGATATTTCTTCATCGATGCCAACGGCGAACTTTTCCACCTCAAGATGGTCAACGGCAAGCCATTTGTGCGCAATACGCACGCCGCCGACACTGTGGATGTGGCGCGTTTCACGATGTCGCTGCCGACGAATAGGAAATTTTATGGTTACGTGGTGGGCGCCGATAGTTCGCTATGGCTTCTCAAGGCTGGCGATGGCTCATACGCTTTGCGCCGTTTCGACATTGCGCCTCTGGCACTCGGCAAAGACAACGTTTACATCAACGGCAGCCTTTTCTACTGGATTGTAACGACAACCACTGCCGCAGGACGCCAAGTTTATGTGCTTGATAGTGAGACGCTGGAGCAGATCGACCACGACTTTCTGCCAAGTCCGCCAAACGACAACAGCCTCTGGACGGAGCGACTTTTCTTCCTCTACACCGAGATGTCGCACACCGATTCCTATTTCACCTTTCCGCGCGTGGCATTTGGCGGTTTCGGCGCGCTCATCCTCAACGCCATCCTCGCCGCCATCTATCTGCTGACAAGATGCCGTAAGTGGCCTATTATCAATAAATTATTATCAATATTATTTATATTAATAACAGGTGCAGCTGGCTTTGCAGGTCTTATGCTTATGCCGCGCGTGCATCGTAACAAATTAATTAGCAATGAGATATAATATTTTTTTATTCGCATTAATCGCTCTATTGTCGGCTTGTGGCAATGGCGCAAAACAAAATAACGACGCCACAGCCGATGCGACGGAGGAACTTAGTGCTCAAGCAATTACCGTCGATTCTGTGCTTTCAGTTGCACCAAATATCGTTGGAAAGGAAGTTGTGGTGAAGGGCAATGTTACGCACGTTTGTCATCGCACACATCACCGCTGCTTCATTCGTGGCGAGCGCAAGACAAATATCCGCATCGAGGCTGGCGAACAGCTTGGCGGCTTCAACAATGAACTTATTGGCAGTCAACTAATTGTAAAAGGTACAATTGGAGAATCGCACCTATCGCTAGAATATGTGAAGAGCCAGAAAGAGCGCATCGAGAAGCAAGAGGCCGAAGATGGCTCAAGCGCGCAGTGCGATGCCGAGCGCGTCAAGGTGGAGGAGATGGAGAAGTGGATGGCCGAGCATGGCACCGACTATTATCCTGTATATTTCATCACCGCGAGCGACTTTGAATCGGTTGCAGATTAGAAAAATATCACTTATTTTTAGATGGAGTAACAAGCCGTTTGTTGCTCCATTTTTTTATTCTAAAATGTTTCTTTCGCCCATTCTCATGGCTTATTTTCTGTGCGTTTTTCACTTGCGAAACTTGAGCCAATCTTTTTTCTGGCTCTGTGCTTTTTCTGTTAGAGAAAAATTAGAAAATCTTGTTTTAATTTTGCATTGGGAGAAAATAGAGATATGGTAACTAAAATAAGCAAGTTGATCCGGTCGACGGACGACTTGATGGCACTCATACGCAATGGTAGTCCCATGACGCGTGGTGAGAAGATGCGCTTGGCTGCATGGCTCAGTATGCCTTCAATGTTGGCACAGCTGTCGACTATCGTTATGGAATATATCGATGCGGCCATGGTTGGTAGCTTAGGAGCAGAGGCTTCGGCGGCTATTGGATTAGTATCTACCACAATATGGCTTATGGGCGGTTTGTGCTCAGCATGTGCCACAGGTTTCTACGTGCAAGTGGCACATTGCATTGGTGCAAAAGACTTCGATGGTGCACGCGCAGTGTTAAGGCAGTCGATAGTTGCAGTACTTACGGTGGGCATAGCGCTTATGCTTATCGGCATTGCTATAAGCCACAATCTACCCATTTGGCTTGGTGGCGATCAGAATATCTGCACTAATGCCTCACTCTATTTTCTTATTGTTAGCATCTCGCTACCCATAATACAACTCAATATGTTGGCGGGTGGTATGCTACGTAGCAGTGGCAATATGCATGTGCCCAGCATGCTCAATGTGCTAATGTGTTTTCTCGATGTTGTTTTCAACCTGCTACTTATCTTCCCCACTCGCACCATTGCGCTTGGCAACATAGAACTTACCCTGCCGGGAGCCGGCATGGGCATAGTGGGCGCAGCACTTGGCACACTCATAGCTATTGCCATTAGTGCATCGCTTATGCTTTGGTTTTTGTTTTGCAAATCAGAAATGTTAAGTCTGAAAGGTACGGTAGGAAGATTCCGACCACAAAAAAACACCATAATAAAAGCGCTAAAAATAAGCCTACCAATGAGTGTAGAACACACTATTTTTTGTGGCGCACAGATAGTCATCACTATCATAGTAGCACCACTTGGCACAGCAGCCATAGCCGCCAACGCCTTTGGCATTATAGTAGAGAGTCTTTGTTATATGCCGGGCTATGGCATAGGCGAATCGGCAACTACGCTTGTAGGACAGAGTCTTGGCGCAGGGCGCGAACAATTGGCACGTAGCTTTGCGCGCATCACGGTAGGCATGGGCATGGGCGTAATGACGATGATGGGCATTGTGATGTATGCCACAGCACCATGGGTTATGCAGTTTATGACACCCGACCTCACAGTGCAATCTCTGACGGTGAGCGCACTACGCATCGAAGCATTTGCCGAGCCTATGTTTGCTGCATCGATAGTGGCGTATGGCGTATTTGTAGGCGCAGGCGACACACTGATGCCGTGTGTTATGAACCTTATTAGCATTTGGGGTGTGCGCATAGTGCTATCGGCATTGCTTGTAGGGCGCATGGGACTCAATGGAGTTTGGATAGCAATGTGCATTGAGCTATGCTTCAGAGGCGTTATTTTTTTAGTCAGATTAGCAGGCAAAAAATGGAGCAGAAAGAGATGAAACTCATATCTCTTTTGCTATAAAATATATTTACAAAATAGGGATAAAAATAGGAATAGAATGAATTTGATCAAAGACAAAGAGTATGGTGGCGAACGACCACTATTTGCTACTCACGACCTTAGGCTTGAAAACATCACTATTGTTGATGGCGAAAGCGGAATAAAACAATGCCAAAACATTGAGGCTGAAAACTGCAAATTCTACGGCAAATATCCGTGGTGGCACGTCGATGGAGCTAAGATAAACAACTGCTACTTTGCCGAAGGTTCGCGCTCAGCCATTTGGTATACCAACAATTTGCGCATGACCAATTCGCGCATCGATGGACCAAAGTTTTTTCGCGAAATGCGCAATGTAGAACTCGAAAATGTAGAGATAACTGATGCCGACGAAACATTTTGGAAAGTCGACGGACTGAAGCTCAAAAACGTTAAGTTGCACGATGGCACCTACCCTTTTATGTTTTCAAAAAACATATTTGTCGATGGATTGGAGAGCGACTCGAAATATGTGTTCCAATATTGCAAAAACGTAGAGATACACAACGCTCGCATCAGCACCAAAGATTCGTTTTGGGAATGCGAAAATGTAACCGTATACGATTCGGTGCTCGATGGCGAATATTTGGCTTGGCATTCAAACAATGTACGCCTCGTCAACTGCCACCTCAGTGGCGAGCAACTGCTATGCTACTGCAACAACCTCGTGCTCGAAAATTGCACCATCGACAAACTCTGCGACCGTATGTTTGAATACTCTACCGTAAATGCTACCATCAACGGACACATAGAGAATATCAAAAACCCAACAAGCGGACACATCGTTGCCGACAGCATCGGAAGCGTTACTATCGACCACAATGTGCGCCAACCAAACAACTGCATCATAGAGATAAGAAAATAGAAATACCATGCATATATAATACTGACTATTAGTATTTTATAATTTATTATATAAAGAAAATATCAGCATTATCTTATGCAAAAAAACGTGAGAAAAAATGCCACACAATCAATACAATTTTGACATTGTAACGCCTCGCCAGCATACCAACTCATACAAATGGGACTCAGCCACCAATCCTGATGTCATTCCATTGTGGGTTGCCGATATGGATTTTTGCACTGCACCTGCTGTGCAAGAGGCTATTATGAAACGTGCACAACATGGCATCTACGGCTACGTAAGCGTGCCGGGCGAATATTACAACGCTCTCACACAATGGTTTGCCCACCGACACGGCTGGACTATCGATGCACAAAACGTAATTTACACCACAGGCGTAGTGCCAGCTATATCAGCTATAATAAAAGCAGTAACACTGCCGGGCGAAAAAGTTTTGGTGCAAACACCAGTATACAACTGCTTCTTTTCATCAATACATAACAATGGTTGCCAGATAGCTGAAAACCGACTCATACTACGCAACAACCGTTATGAGATAGACTTTGCTGACTTTGAAAAGCAAGCCTCTGACCCCAAAGTCAGAGCATTCTTGCTATGCAATCCGCACAATCCGGTCGGAAGAGTTTGGAGTAAAGATGAGCTTGAAATGATGGCACATATATGCCTCAAACACAACGTATTCATCATTGCCGATGAAATTCATTGCGAACTCGTTTTCAGTCCACACCGCTACACACCGCTTGGCACACTTGGCACCAACATAGAGCAACACGCAGCTATATGCACCTCGCCAAGCAAAGCCTTCAACATTGCAGGCTTGCAAATAGCAAACATTGTGGCTGTCGACGACAATATACGCCAACGCATCGACCGCGCTATAAACATCAACGAAGTGTGCGATGTCAATCCGTTTGGCGTAGAGGCTCTTATTGCAGCCTACACGTATGGCGAAGATTGGCTTGAAGCTTTGCTTGAATATATATATGCTAATTATCTGTTTACCACAGATTTTATCAGCAAAAACATACCAGCATTGAATACCATTGAACTTGAAGGCACTTATCTGCTTTGGGTAGATTGCAGTGCATGGCACATACCTTCAGAAGAATTAGAAAAGCAACTGCTAAAAGAGGCACATCTTTGGCTCAATGCTGGCAGTATGTATGTTTATGCGCATCAACTTGGCTTGTCCACGCACTACACTCACCACCGCACTGCAACGTCTGGCTTCGTTTGGTCTGAAATTTTAATCCACAAAAATGCAATTTGTGCAACCGAAAGAAACAGACTACGTAAGAAGTAGGAAACAGACTACAATATAACTTATTTAAACACTATGAAAATGAGCATAAGGCGATGTTGATTGACATCGCTTTTTTTTGTGCTTACAAAAAGTTTTGCAAGTAGGAATGTATTACTCAAGTTTCGCAAGTAAAGTAGCTCCGAAGGAGCGAAAGAATACAGGCAGGGGTGAGCGTAGCGTAACCCCTGCTAATTATGCGCCCTCCACAATATTAGCCCCGAAGGGGCGAAAGAACAATAATACACAATTGCTGTCACTTTCGCCCCTTCAGGGCTCTTGTCTGTTGGTCGATTTGTGTGCAGTGGTTTCGCTTCGCTACACCACTGCCTGTGGTCTATCGCCCTTTCAGGGCTTATTTTATGTATATTTTCACTTGCGAAACTTAAGGTCTTTTACTTTTTCTGTGCCGACAGACTCAACGATGATTGAGCGTAGCGAAACGAAGTTCGGCGTAGCCAAATAAAAAGTAA
>CAJONN010000136.1 GCA_905235955.1 uncultured Marinilabiliaceae bacterium | reverse complement strand
AATCGTTTTTAACGCTTCGCTACGATAATTTTCTTTACGCTCCGTGCCAAAGGCGACAACCGCGAGGTGAAAATCGAGTTCCGTGCTTATTGTTGGAAGACATTTTTTTGTTGTATTCCTTTCGCCACTTCGGGGCTACTTTACTTGCGAAACTTGAGTAAGATTAATAGAACATCCTTTTTTAAAACTTCCATTGCTTAAACATTTCCCACAAAACAATACCCGTAGTTACTGACACATTGAACGAATGTTTGGTGCCATATTGCGGTATCTCTATGCAAAGATCTGATTGGTCAACCACTTCTTGTTGCACGCCTTTTACTTCGTTGCCCATAATGATAGCGTATTTTTTCTTGTTGTCGAAAACAAAATCTTGCAATGCTACGCTACCATGTGCTTGTTCTACGCTACATACCACATAGCCCGCTGCCTTGAGTTGGTCGACAGCTTCAGCGGTAGACTCTACATAACGCCATGCAACTGAATCTTCGGCACCCAATGCTGTTTTGTGTATCTCTTGAGAAGGCGGACAAGCGGTGATGCCACATAGCACTATTTCTTCTATAAGCATTGCATCGCATGTGCGAAACACTGAGCCTACATTGTTGAGGCTACGTATGTTGTCGAGCACAACTACAATAGGGGTTTTGTCAGACTGCTTAAACTCTTCGAGCGTCTTGCGCCCCATTTCATCTATCTGCAGTTTTTTGTTGTTCATTATTTTCTTCGGATAAATTACTATTGTTTTCTTCGTCTTCTTTCTTTGTGCGTTTGCCAGTAATGGCATTCCAATATTTGCGTATTAGTTCTCTGAAGTTATTAAACTCTTCACGAAACGAAATGCCTATTCCTTGTGTGGTTGGCGATGTTTCATATATCACATCATTGTTGGAGTGTGTATATGCTTTGGCTCGTAGGTTGCCTTTTTTGTTTAGTTTTACCTCTACATCAAAATCGCCTATCAACGAGCCGTCTGACGTTTCGGTGGTGCTACGGCCATAGCCTATATTACCACTCAAAACTATCTTATTATCAAGCATTTGCGTCGACAAAGCCACTTCATATTCATCTTGTGTTACCTCATCGCCCGGACGATAGTTGACACCAACACCAATGTTGTATTTGTTTTGCGAAATCCAATTGCTTAGCTGGTTCGACACAAGTTCTGACACTGTGGTGCCTATGTAGCTACTGCTGCTGGTGTTGCTCTGTGTGCCTGTGGTTTCTTCAGAGGCGTAGAAACGGTTGGCAAGCAACAGTGAAAACACTTGGCGGTTCATCTCCTCTTCGGTTGATATATATTGGTCGAGAGTATATTGGTTGAAGTTCATTGTTGAGGGGATGTCGATATTGAAGCGTATGTTTGGGTCGTTGATGCGTTCGGTAAGGAACATATTGCAATTGATAGGCACGCGTTTTTTTAAGTCTTGCGCATTGGCTACGTTTTGTACAAGGTCGTAGAGCGAGGCTTTGAGTTTGTAGGTGGCCATGAGGTCTACTTTCGGATTGAAAGGGTCGCCGTCCCAAATAAGTGTACCACCTTTGCTAATGCTAAAGCGTTTGTTTACAATATTTTCAAACGAGAAGTTGTATGTACCTTCATCGATGATGTAAGTGCCAAGTATCTGCAAATCGCCAGAGCGGTCGACAACCAAGCGCAAGTTACCTTCACCAATGGCACTGAGCTTATTATCGGTGCGAGGGTCGAGTATGACGTTGAGTTGTGCCGATGGGTTGATGTGCACATCGATGTCGGCTTTTACCCATTTATTGGCAGAGTTGGGGTCAAAGTCAGCATTATTTTCAGTGTCTCGTATTTCTATTTCGGGTTGGCGGAAACGTATGTAGCGGTTGTCGCTGCGGTCGCTCTTGGCAGTTGGCAATACGCTAAAATTTGATTGCGGACAAGTTTGTGCTTTGATTCTGATGTCGACATTGTTTGTTATGCCTGTAACATTTAGCTGCCCGGTAGCCAGCAAAGTGCCGTAGTATGTTGGGTTGTCGGTGGGCTTCATATCCATCACTATCATATTTTCAACATCGAACCCCAAATTTATTTTTAGGTTTGAATACATATCATGTTCAATGTTGCCTTTGAAATATCCCGTATTGCCCATTTTATCGCGCACACGCATGTGCCTAAATTCCATATTGTGAGGCGACAAGATGACGGAGTCGTTATTATCAAAATAGTAATCGGTGAGTGTAGATTTCACTCTAAAATCGGTGCGATGAGCAACCAGACGAGCATCAAGGCCAATGTCGTTGAGCGGTCCGTGCAACTGCAGTTTGCCTGATGTTGTGCCACGTATATTGCTCACCGATTTGCTAAGATAGAAGTTGAGCCAACCAAGCGACAAGCTGTCGATGTCGAAGTTGAGCTGCATATAGTTGTGGTCGCTGTCGATGTTGCCAATGCCGTGTGCGCGCATTTTGCCACCGGTAACTATGCCCACATCTACGCCCAATGTTTTGCTTTCGGCCGACCATTGTGTGAGCAGGTTGAGATGTTCGAGGTTTTCTCCATCTACGCTAAAACGGTCGATATTGGCATGGCAGTTGACTATTGGTTCTTTGTATGTTTGTATCAGATGTAGTGTGGTACTTATGTCGCCACCAAGCGAATAGCGCTCGAGTGGGTCAGGTGGCAATATATCTTCAATGGTGATGCGGTTGAGGGCAAGTGTGAGTGTATCAGTAATGTGCTCTGATGCAATGCCATTGGCTTTGATAAAACGGTCGTCTTTATCAAACTGAAAATTGCTAACGCTTAGGTGTTTATGCCCTATTCCTATGAGCGATTTGCGCATAGTCCAAACGTTGCCTTTTATCTTTACTTCTGATTCGTCGACGCTTATATTGGCAAATGTTTGTTTGCCTTTTTTGTCAAATTCGGTAAGCACTGAGAATTTTCCGCCTGAGTTGTCGGCTGACATATTGTCCCAATCGACATTGGTATCCATTATGTTGTAGCTCAGCACGTTGTTTATTCCTATGCTACCAATATTGCCAAGTGTAGGCATACTCATATTAGCCACATCGACGCTTAGTGCCATGCTTTCGGTATTGCTTTTTACTATGCCACTTAGTCCGTTGATGCGCCAACTGCCACTCTCTATGTCGCCTATGTTGATGTCAATATTGGTGCTGTTGTTGGCCGAACTTATTTCAGCTTTTATGCTACCATTGTCAGCTATTTTGAGGTCTTGACTTACAAATTGCAGATATTGGTCGATGTCAGAATATGTAAGATCAATATTCATCTCTACGGGTGCAATATTGCGTGCTGGATGCTTATCGAGCATAGCGTTGGCGTGAGTGTAGAGCTGATGATAGAGTTCGTGAGGAAAGTCGGCATATTTAAATTGTCCGGCAATATGTGCCTTCAGGAAGTTGCTATTTATTGTTATGTTTTTGTTGTTATGTTGGTCGGCTTCTATGTTGAGTTGCAACTTATTGTTGGCGGTAGTGCGAAGCGAATCGGCAAAAGTAAATGAGTTTATCAGCAGTTCGCCACTAGAGCTATCAATGTCTTTGCCAGAGAATTGGGCACGCATAGAGAGGTTGAGTTTGCCATCGATGCTGGGGGTAAGATTGGTGCGTCCGGTCATAAGGTCGGCTATGCGAGCGGTGATGGATATGCTCTGTTCTTTGCTATTTTTGCCATATTCACCTACTATGGTTATTTGCCCGTTAGGGTCATCGATGTGTATCAGTCCGCTGTCATATTTTTTGCCTATAATGCCATCAATCATCACGTCGTGATAGGTATAGTTGCGCAGTGTGAATATTGGCAACTGACCTTTGGCATGAGCAAAAAGTGTGTCGCCATCGATGTCGAAGTTGAGCGATGTGAGCCCTATTGTTCGGTTGGTAAATAGACTTAAGTCGAGGCTATCAGAACTGATGTTGGCGGTATATTGGTTGAGTTCTGAAATGTTGGCTTGAGCGTTGATGTTGCCAACATCAGAGCCAACAAAGGCGTTTATCTTCACCGTTTCGGCAGTGTTGCCGTTGGCTGTTATTTGCCCATTCATCAGTCCGAAGGCTTGCCCCATAGTTGGCTCAATATCAGCACTTAACAACTGTGCTACATCGTCGATAGTGGTGCGCATATTGGTAGCAGCGAGGTCGATGGTGGCATTGTTTGGGTGCTTGTAGTTGCTTATTGAGCCATCGAGGTCGATGTGTGTGTTCAGGTCGTTTTCGATGCTGATGTGGCGTAGCACTATTTTGTTGTTGCTGATGCTCATTTGCCCTTTCAGGTCTATGCGCATATTGGCAGGTAGCTGAGCAATATAGGGGCGCAGTGTGGCGCAGTCGATAGTAGTATTGTTGGAAGTTAGAGCAAAAGATAGCTGACGAGATATTAGTGCTTCGATGTTGCACAACTCGGTTTGACACTCACCGTATGTAGCGTTGAGCTGTGGGATGCGCAACGTGTCGGCACAGAGGCTGAGCGATGTAGAGAGTGTGAACGGTGTGTTGTAGTTGTGAGCATCGGTAGCACTGAAGTTGTTGAGTTGTGCGGCAAACGTTGTGTCAGTAAGGTTCAGGTCTGTTGCATCGATGCTGATGTTGGTAGCAACATATTGGTTGTAACTCACATTGCTATGGCTCACTTTGAGGTTGGCTATTTGCATTTGCAACTGCCTGTGGCACACTATAGTATCAGTTGTGTCGGGCACTATCCATTGCTTGTTGGCACAACGCATAGCGTCAATATTGGCACTATCTATTTCAATGTTTGTCAGCACAATGCCATTGCGCCACAGCGAAGCTACCGAAACGTCGACTTTGAGCGAGCCAATGTTCATCAGTTGGGTACTATCAGCATCGGTAAGCACAACGCCAATAGCGCCTATCGTCTTGAAGGGAAAGTACTTAAGTTGCTCTATGGTTACGTTGGTATTGAGTACTTTTTGCAGATACAATTGTGCATGATTGCGCATAATATGTTGCACAGGTGGGAGCATAAAAGTAGCAAACAATATCGTGAAGGTTATCACAAAGAATGTAACCGTCCAAAATACTGCTTTGAAAAATTTTATTGTCCAATGCTGAATATCTGTGCGTTTCAATAAAGTAGTATCTGAATAAACGTGAACAAAGGTACTAAATTTTAGGTGTGTTCTGTTAAAAAACGACCAAAATGGCGTGGTTATTCATGGTTCTTTCATGTAAGTGTGAAAATCGGGTTCGTGCTTATTGTTGGAAGACAATTTGCTGGTTACTCAAGTTTCGCAAGTAAAATGTACTGCAAACAAGTCTTTTACTTTTTCTGTGCCGACAGAAAAAGTAACAAAAAGAACTCGTCGCTGTTGCCACTCCGCTAAAAATTATCTCCGCTTCGCTAAACGATTTT
>CAJONN010000135.1 GCA_905235955.1 uncultured Marinilabiliaceae bacterium | reverse complement strand
AACGATTTTAACTCGCTTCGCTCAAACAGAAAATCGTTTTTAACGCTTCGCTACAATAATTTTCTTTACGCTCCGTGCCAAAGGCGACAACCGCGAGGTAAAAATCGAGTTTCGTGCTTATTGTTGGAAAGTGATTTGTTGGTTATATTTCTTTCGCCCTTTTATGGCTTATTTTCTGTGCATTTTTCTATTTGCGAAACTTGAGAAATTTATCAACCCCAAAACGAAACAAAAAAAACAAACACTAACGTATAAAAACAACGTATAAAAAAATAGCATTCCATCAAAACCTCAACAAATTATATAAACCAATCTATTTATGAAGAGAAAATGGGCATGCCTCCTATTGTTGTTAGCTCTTTATTGCAATCAAACAACTGCACAACAACAACTTACAAAGGAGCAAATACTAAGCATGAGTACAGAAGAACTTTCAGAGCTTCCACTTGAAGACCTAATGGCAGCAGTAGAGACATTGGGCGTAAGTAGTGTAGATGAGTTGTTTGCCTTGATTATGAACAAAAACGTAAGTTCGGCATCGAAGGAAGAAGAGGATAACTTTACCTCGCCACTTGCTACAACAGTAATAACCCGAGATGAACTCCGAACCTATGGCGCAACAACACTTGAGGATGCCTTCAGACTAATTCCGGGCGTTATTGTTTCGCAAAAATATAATGGTGTGTATGACATACACATACGTGGTCTCAACAACTTACCAGACAACAACCTCTTATTATACACAGAAAACAACAACACCCTTTTGATGGTTGACGGACGCATTGTGCAAAACTACATCACGGGTGCAGTAATGCTCGATAAACTACCAATATCAGTTGAAGATGTCAACCGAATAGAGGTAGTACGTGGTGCATGCTCTGCCCTATATGGTATGAACGCTGTTACGGGCATTATCAACATCATCACCGAAAAGCCATCGAGCGAATCAAAAGAGGTAAGCGGTAGCATACAGATGGGCAACCTAAACACGTATGTTGGCGACATTGCTCTACGCAAAAAAATATCAGACAAAATAAGTGCAGGCATAAGCTTCAACATACAATATCGTGAACGCCCTACAGGCGACATCAACGTAGCACCACAATTCGGACTGATGCATGCCAACAGCTCAAATGTATACAACGCATGCACCAACTTTACACCAAATCAAAGTGCAGAAGAACGCCAAAACATACTTCAGAACAACGCTACAAAAGTATCGCCAGAAGGTGGACTATACCCTGCCGACTATATTGAAAACATGTTTATAGAGCTTAATGGAAACACATATCAGATACTTGAAGAATATGCTGACATCAACAAACGATTCGAAAAACCATTGTTATCACGCAAAAACTACGGACTAAACGGATACCTATCATTTACACTCACACCAGATGCAACAATAGACCTTACTGGTGGCTACCAAAACTCATACATACTGAGTTATCCGTTGACCTATAGCTCAATAACTATGGCAGGACAAGAGTCGAAAACAGGCTACGTAAACATTGCTGCGAACATAAAAAATTTGCACATACTTGCCAACTATTCTGGCGGTCCGCAAAACCTCTACGTAGGCTTCCCATGTTGCAAAGTTTTTGGTCACAACTTCAACGCTCAGGCAGAATATGAAATTGTAGTAGGCAAGCTAAACATTCATCCAGCAATAGCATATCAATACCTATATTATAAAGATCATGACAACGAATACAATGGTCAAAAAATGTCGGCACTATTCAACGACCACGCTGACCTATCAACCATATCGCCAAGCTTGCGCCTCGACTACCGCACCAGCAATCAATGGCGTTTCATAGCAGCCGTACGTGGCGACAAAACATCGGCACCCGACAAATGGAACGTATCATGGCAAGGCGAAATAGCTAAGAAGATAACCGACAACAACTTTGTGCGTGTAGTATATGGCAAATCATATCGTGCTCCAAATATGATAAACACAGCTACCTCGCTCGAATATGACAGAAACGGCCTATACCACCCCAACGGAATAGACATTATGGGCAGCACCGATGCTGAACTTATGAGCATAGACAACTTTGAAATAGGTTACCGATTCAAACCTACACAATTCTTACTCATCGATGCCGAAGTATTCTACTCACACAGCCACAACTATGGTGCCCTGATGCCAAAGAGCTCTACATACGCCATCACGTCAAACGCCTTTCTGAACGGCATGAGCGGTGGGCTTACAATGTTTCAACCCGACACTGACCCACAAACTACAATACGATACCTTACCGAGGGCATAATAAACAACTATATGACTACACGCTCAACTATGGTATACCGAAACCTACCCTACGAAGCCAATCAAATAGGTTTGAGCTGCAATATAGACTGGATAATATCGCCCAAACTCATTGTAAAGGTAAATGCCAATGTGCAGAAAACAACTATTGACGACTACTATGAGTATAGCATAAACACAGCAATAGGTTCACAAATAACGAATGCACACATAAACACAGCCAACGCCATAAACGAGCTCATAGGAGGCATAGTACAAGCGCCAGACATCACACTGCCTGATGGTAGCAAAGTAAACAGCTACACCGCAGCAGCCTTCCAAAAAGCCAATGCAGATATTTTCCAAAAAACTTACAACTACGACAGTTGGGACAACGAAACCAAACAAGGCTTCCTCGAACTGCTTAAAAACAACTTCACACTTGGTCAACAAACCATAACATACAACGGACAGGACTACATTGTAGAAAATGCATTGGCACTATACTACGGACTGAAACACAACGTACGCCTTGATGTGCAAAAAGACAGCTACGAAATAGGTCGAAGCGACTGGGAAGAACCAGAGCACATAGATAACTACAAACACAAAGCAACCCCAGCAGCCTACGGCATGATAGGCGTTGTATACAAACCCATATCGCAGCTCACCATAGCAGCATTTGGCAACTACATGCACCACCGAACCTACAATACATGCTTCTCTGACATGATGAACTCAAATGCAATGCGAATGGCTCAGGACAGCGATCAACGTCAACTCTACACCAAAATTGCCGATGACAGCAAAGTATTGCATAGCAAATTTACACTCAACATGAAAGTAGGATACAAACCCAACAACAACGCTGAAATATTTGCCAATGCACAAAACCTATTCAATACAAACACACAAGAAGCCATCTACTCTGACAAAATTGGTGGTCTATACACCATTGGTATAAACTTCTCATTCTGAGAAAAATAAAACACATCACAATTCTTTCATTCAATGTGAAAGAATTGTGAAAATATGTAATAAAATCTGTACGAAGAGTGTAAATAGTATATATTTCAACACTCTTTGTGCAGATTTTATTTTATTTAACCACTCAAGTCAAACAAGCAGGAATATAAGTAATTAAATTTGCACCGTTTTAAAACTCAAACCTCTCTATACCAAATGAGAAAAACATTATTACTATTCAGTCTTGTTTTGTTATTCAGCGGAATAAGCAAAGCACAAATAGCCCAGTTGCAAGCTCTCTACATCTACAACTTTGCCAAAAACATTGGTTGGCCAGTGGAAGATTCAAACAAAGATTTTGTGATAACCGTAATTGGCGACAACCAACTGGCAACAGAACTCAACAAATTGGCAGCAACCAAATCAGTTGGTTCGCGCAAAGTAGTAGTAAAGGAATTGACAACAGCAAACGGACTTCAGAAAAGTGATATCGTATATTTGGGCGAATCGAAAAGTAGTCAGATGACAAATTTGATTACAGCTCATAACGATAACAAATATCTGATAGTATCGGGCAAAAAAGGACATTGTGCACAAGGAGCTGGAATCTCATTCCTCTCAGAGGGTGGCAAACTGAAGTACGAAATCTCTAACCGAAACATTTCAAAAAGAGGACTTCAGGTAAGCCAAAAAATGCTTTCGCTCGGCATAGCTGTAGACTGAGTATAAGCAAAGTGACATTCTATTAACACTGATATTTTCTCAGTTGCATAGAATATCACACAACAGACAACAACAGTAAATGCTACTAACATAGAGATGTGTTGGTAGCATTTTTTGCTTATGGGATGTAGCAAAATTGTTCTATTTATCAAAAAAAATATCCTATTATTATGTAGTATTTATACTTATAATATCTATTTTTGCGCCATAAAAAACAGAGAATAAAATGAAACTGAAAACAGCACTTTGTAAATTTGTATATCACAACATCTTACGTTGGAAAGCTGAAGTTAGTGTACCTGATTTCAAAAAATGCATCATCTGTGCAGCTCCTCACACCAGCAATCTCGACTTGATAATGGGCAAACTTTTTATTGGAGCAGTTGGGCGCAAATCAGGATTTATGATGAAAAAAGAGTGGTTTGTATGGCCACTTGGCTACATATTCAGAGCTATGGGAGGCATAGCCGTCAACAGAAGCAAACGCAACGGCTCGCTTGTGGCCGACACAGTGGAGAAAGCCAACAATAGCGAGACATTTCGCATTGCCATAACACCTGAAGGCACACGCAAAGCCAATGCTCGATGGAAAAAAGGCTTCTACAACATTGCCCTCGAAGCTAAACTGCCAATAGTATTGCTCGGAATTGATTACAAACGTAAAATTGTAAGTGCTACACAATATCTCATACCATCAGGCGACTACGAAGTAGACTTGGCACAAATCAAATCCTTCTTCACTCAATTTACAGCTCGCCACCCTGCGCAATTTGCTATTTGATAAAGCTGTAAATTTTGCGCGCCAATATTTGCACTTTTTATTTGAACTTAAGAGCCCCGACAGGGCGAAAGAGCGATTGTAATGGTACGTTATTGTTCTTTCGCCCCTTCGGAGCTACATCGCTTGTGAAATTTGAGTTATAACTCAAGTTTCGAAAGTAGAAATGTTCTGCAAACAAGTCCACAAACACGGCTTTTTCATTAATCGAGGTGAAAATCGAGTTCCGTGCTTATTGTTGGAATACATTTTTTTGTTGTATTCCTTTCGCCACTTCGGGGCTACTTTACTTGCAAAACTTAAGCAAATAAACATCTCTTAACCTTGTGGAAATGTTGATAAAAAGACGCGATTTCCACATAGTTCGTGCGTATTTTGCTATAAATATTGTGGGAATGTCTCTGCATTTCTCTCATTAATACAAAAAATAGAGACACACCGCAGCGCGCCTCTACTTTCACAACTTATCTAATAATCAACTACTTATATCAAACTTACTTCTTTCAACTTAACACTTAACACTTATAACTTAACACTTATAACTTATCACTTATAACTTAACACTTATAACTTAACACTTATAACTTAACACTTATCACTTATTATCGCATCTTTCAATCTTTACATCGCTGCCGGTGAACCACTCTCCGAGCCACGTCTGCTTTGTGATGGCGGGGTCGGTGCTGAAGCC
>CAJONN010000134.1 GCA_905235955.1 uncultured Marinilabiliaceae bacterium | reverse complement strand
CAACAAAGAACTGCTCAAAGAGTCGACCATCTACGTCAGTTTAGAGCCTTGTTCGCACTATGGCAAAACGCCTCCATGTGCCAAGCTTATCATCGATATGGGCATACCGCGTGTTGTAGTAGGTTGTGTCGATTCGTTTTCAGAAGTGTCAGGACGTGGCATCGAGATGTTGCGCAATGCAGGCATCGACGTTACAGTAGGTGTGTTGGAAGATGAATGTCGGGAACTCAACAAACGATTTTTTACTTTTCATGAAAAACATCGCCCATACATCATCTTAAAATGGGCTCAATCTGCCGATGGCTTTATCGACTCTGTGCGAGATGCTTCAGCTCCAGCTCCTTGGCTCAGCAACGATGCTTGCCGACTACTTGTGCATCGCCAACGCGCACAAGAGCAAGCTATATTGGTAGGTGCAGAAACTATTAGGCGCGACAATCCGAGCCTCACTACACGCTATTTTGCAGGCTCTGACCCTATGCGCATTGTACTTACTGGCAACAATGGTATTCCGCCCACATCTACAGTTTGCACTGATGGCAAACCTCTCACACTCATCAGCGGACATCAGAGCGCAGCCGATGTAGCAACACAACTTTATCAGATGGGCTTACAGTCAGTAATAGTAGAGGGTGGGCGAACAACACTACAGATGTTTATCGATAGTGGGTTGTGGGACGAAGCATACGTCTATTGTGGCAATGAAGCCCTTGACAACGGAGTAAAAGCGCCAAGCATAAACCTAAGTGGTGCAACACTTACCAACATTGAAGGTTGCAAACTATACAATATTAGGGCGCACTAATTTGTTGTTTTTTTTGCATAAAACTATCAGTTGTATATTTTTGTAAAAGAAAAAGAAAAATCTCTCATTATGTCGTGGATAGCTATTTGTAATATCATCATTGTTAATATCATAGCTTGGTTAGCTCTTAGTTATTTCTGGAGCGGATGGAACTACAAAGTGTTTAAGCCTTGGCTTTGGCTCGAAATGCGCAAACGCAAGCAACTACATACTGATATAGAGGCTGCCGAACGTGCTACAGCCGACAAAAACCGATTTTATGCACATTGGTTTGCATTGGAACAAATAGAAACCAACCATATTATTGGCGACATACTCATAGCTGGTACCGAAGAACCCGATGTAGCTATTGTTGCCAATAGACACAGTCCTGAACGCAAACTCATTGTGATAGATAAGTTTGAAAATCGCACCATCGAAGTGGTCAAAGAGAACTGCCAAGGTGAAGTAACAGCACAACAAATAGAGATAAAAAGCCCCAACAAGCAACAACTACAAAGCAAGCTTATTGGCAACTATCAGTTGTATGAAGGCAACTTGTGCGAAGAAGTGAAAAATATATCGACACAACTTGCATTCATCTCTATTGATAGCGTTGATTATGACGAAGTTAGCACAACACTAAAACACATCTATCCGCTATTATCAGAAGGTGGCATTATACTTCTGCACGACTACAATCACACATGGGACAGTGTGCGCTCAGCTGCTGACCATTTTGAAGCACAAGTGCCTGAAAACTTTGTTTGGACAGCCGATATGTATGGTTCGGCAGTAATGATAAAAAACAAAAACCGATGAAGATAGTCAAAGTCATAGCTATTGCAATGTTGCTCAGTACAACAGTTGGTGCACAAGTTGCTACCGACGAAACATCGGGCACATGTGGCGACAACCTCAAATGGGAATTTGATGGCACTACCATTCATATAAGTGGTAGTGGTGCTATGACTAACTTCACCACCCGATATATTGGTCCGCAATCTGATCAGGCAACTGGCAACACGCTTACCAACAAAGAAAAAGCCAAAATCAGAAAAAAAGAACTTACAGCCAAGTCGAAAGCCAACAGCCAAGACAACTATAGGCAAGACGACCTTGAACATTTAGTGCCATGGCATCGCTTCAACGAATTTGTTACGACAATAATAGTTGACGAAGGTGTAACTACCATAGGCGACAATGCTTTCAAAGGCTTCAAAGAGCTGTCGAAGGTAGTGTTGCCTCGCAGCATAGAGGTTGTAGGGCGCGAGTCGTTCTATTGGTGCGTCAAGCTCGACTCAATATTTCTGCCCAACGCTACAATCATTAGCGTAGGCGCATTTAGCAATTGTTACAACCTCAAGACTATCAGCTTGGGCAAGAATCTAACAACAATAGAACAGAGTGCCTTCTACCAATGCAAAGGCTTACACAGAGTAGATTACAATGGCGATGTAAATAGTTGGTTTGCTATCGATTTCAAGAGCGAGAACTCCAATCCGCTCAAATATGCTGGTAGATTATATATCGACAATAAATTAGTAACCGAGATAAGTGTGCCCCAAGCAATATCTGTAATTCCGCCATACGTTTGCATTGGCATGACATCGCTCAGAACATTGCGCTTGCACGAAGGTGTAAAAAAAATTGGTCCGCATAGCTTCGATGGTTGCAGATTTCTAAATACCATTGTTGCACGCTCACAAACACCGCCTACGCTTGAGCGATTCGCATTTCTCAATACCGACATACGCAATGTCTATCTCTCTACAGACAGGTCAAAGGAAGCTTACCAAGAGTCTTGGGGCAAACGCTACACGTACAAAATAGGCGACAAGAGTGCGGAGGGGAAACAATAGTGTCATTTGACACATTCAAGCCTATTGTTGTGGATGTAAACGCCTCGTTTAGTTGGCTTACCATATAGTCGTTTTCCACTCAAATCAAACCAACTATCTACTGTATTTTGTGAGGTTACAATTTTAGCATCTGTCACTATTGGCACTACTTCTTCCCAATTAGCTGTGAGCGTAAGGTCAGAATAGTAGGTATAGCCATAGATGGTTAGGTCTGTTTTTGGAGAAGTACGACCGCTATACGTCCACCCCAAAAATTTAGCATTATCTTTGACCGGATTGGTAAATTTTACTATTTCATCAAAGCCAAATTCTGTTGGATAATTATCATCGTCAAAACGACCACCATTGAGTTCGTAATCAATATAGTGGCTCTGATTTATTGCATTATCCAACCACGTATTGCGCGAAACAAACCACTCCTCTGCTGTTGCAATATTCTGGGTCACAGTACTATATGTAGTTTTCCACCGAGTAGCATCCAACTCGCGAGCAATGTCGATATTATCACCAATTTCGGTTTCCAGATTTTGAAGTTGCACCGATAATTGTGGCCAAACATTGTCTTTGAGCATTTGCCATTGTGCTACATACGATTCTACAAAAGCTCTGTTGCTACTCTGAAACAAAGGTGCTGCATATATGCGCGTTCCGTTGTGCTGGTTTGCCCATATATCTTTTTGCCAATAATTTGAATCGAAGTCCCATAGTGTCGACATATATATTTTCGATTCGTCAGTATTGTCATATTTCTGCATATATGCGTTGGAGCCGCCAGAATCCCATGTACCCAAAATATCGTGCGTCAGAAGCCAACGCGCAAAGCTCTCTACATCAATATAGTCTTCGTAGGTGCCATCAGCAACGTGCTGTTCGAGCGTATTCATATACTCTTCGATGTAGGTAAGCAATTCTGGATTGTCAACAATATCATCTTCGTCAGGATATTTGAATGTGTATTTCTGATTATATTTTGATGTTATAAACTTCACATCTTCATTCCACCAATAGGCATCGCGCTCTATTATATATCCTTCTTTTGAAATATCTATGCGTTTTTCGCCCCTGCTTATTGCTTCTGTCAGCATATAAGCTCCTCTATAATTGTTGTTTATCACAACGTTGGCATATACATACTGTGGAGTCCACTGAGCGCCAGCAATGCTGGTTACTGCCCAACCGACAAAGGTGTTGAGCGATGTAGCATCTTTGAGCAATATCCACTCTTTGTCGTTGTATTGTTTGTCGTTGCGCCCAAGTAGCGATGCGAGCAAATCGGCTTTTTTCTGTAGTTTTATCTTGTATGGCGATTTCCCGTTGAGGTTTGCACTTGTGTTGCCTCTTAGCTTTATTGTCAGTCCGCTCTCTTTGGCTACATATTCACCACTGTTATACACTTCAGAGCCTTCAGCATCAAATATTTGCATTTTGGCTGGCACTTTGGTTGCATTTGCCAATCCGCGCCCGTATGCACCACTTGGCGGATAGACGTACTCGGCGGTAGGCTCTTCGCCATCAACAGTTTCTATAACAATGGTAGGCAAACCTGTATATGCCACCGCTACTTTATCAGAATAAACCACATCGATTTTGTTTGTCGATGCTCCACAGATGTAATATCGGATACCTTTTTCAGTAAATGGCTCTACTTCAAAGTCGGGCATTGTTGTCCAACTCTCTGAAAGTTGCGTTGTACCCTCTTGGTCGATTTTATACCAACAATAATATACTTCATCATCGTTGGCAGTGGCTGTGCATCTCAGTGTAAATGCTTCACCTTTTTGTATGCACATATTTTGAGGTTGCTCAGTAAAAATAATCTCAGGTACATTTTCTTGAGCTACTGCAGCAATATCTATATATAGTAAATTACTGATAATGAGCAATATAGATAGGGGGGGGGTATTTTTCATATAACTATATCTTGAATGATTTATTTTACAAAAACAATAAATACCTCTTTAGCTATCTATTTTAGCGAGAAATTGATAGGTATAGTGTACGATACTTTTACCGTCTTGCCTCTATGCTGTCCGGGTGTCCACTTAGGCATTGATTTTACTACTCTTATAGCTTCAGCATCGAGCGAGGGGTGCACCGAGCGTGCTACTTTGACGTTTTGCACAGTACCAGTAGTGCCAATAATGAAACATACAAACACTCTGCCCTGAATGTTTTGTTTGCGAGCATCGTCAGGATATTGTATATTGTTGGTAACATAGTTGCGCAGTGCCTCTTCACCACCCGGAAAGATTGGCATATTCTCTACAATGACGTATACATCATCGCCACCAGCAATAGTGGTAGCCTCAACGCTGTGGCTAATGCAGCACAATGTAATAGTAAAAATTGCGCTAAGTGTTTTGAAAGTATTCATAGGCAACTGTTGTTGATTTGATAAATTTGTTGTTGTTCAAAGATTTGATACAATAAGTATTGGATTGATTCACAGAACAAATGTAATGCCATTTTTTTTCTTTTGCATAAAAATGCCACCTCTTTTTCGTCAAAAAACATTTTAATTGATTATTTCTAAGAAAAATGCACAGAAAATAAGCCCTGAGAATGGACGAAAGAAATATACCCAACAAATTGTCTTTCAACAATTAGCACGAAACCCAATTTTCACCTCGCGGTTGTCGCCTTTGGCACGGAGCGTTAAGAAAATTATCGTAGCGAAGCGTTAAAAACGATTTTATGTTTGAGCGAAGCGAGTTAAAATCGTTTAGCGGAGCGAAGATAATTTTTAGCGGAGTGGCAACAGCGACGAGTTCTTTTTGTTACTTTTTCTTGCGGA
>CAJONN010000133.1 GCA_905235955.1 uncultured Marinilabiliaceae bacterium | reverse complement strand
ATCGTTTCGGGCGCTTCGCTACGATAATTTTCTTAACGCTCCGTGCCAAAGGCGACAACCGCGAGGTGAAAATCGGGTTTCGTGCTAATTGTTGGAAGGCTATTTGTCGGTTAAACCTTTCGCCAATTTTCAGAGCTTATTTTTTGTGCGTTTTTCACTTGCGAAACTTGAGCTCCTTAAAAAACTATAAATACCAACCGTTATGCCTCTTTTTTTTGTAAACTTGCACCTCGTTATTGCCTAATAATAAATCATGAAGATATATAACGGTCAGCCTGTAGGTCTTGCTGACATAGAACAGTTGAGCTACGATGCGTTCTATTCTGACGTCAACTCGCTAATGAACTCTCAGGCAGCGCACTGCGTCAACTATTTTGCTGTGCCATATAGCACCAACCAACTGCAACTATTTTGTTGCATTGCCAACGATGAAGAACACAACATCGACCTGCTCACTACCATTGTGCCCATCAACGCTAATTTGCGTTCGCTCACGGCACAACATCTTGCTTTCCATCCGTTCGAACGCGACATTCACGAACGCTATGGCATCAACTTCGAAGATCATCCGTGGCTCAAGCCTTTACGTTTCCCACACAACAGAGCCAACAATGGTAGCATCTATGACTATCCGTTTTTCAACATCCAGAGCGAAGAGTTTCATCGTGTTGGAGTAGGACCAATACACGCTGGCATCATCGAACCCGGACATTTTAGGTTTATATGTGAAGGCGAAAAAATACATCATCTCGAAATACAACTTGGGTGGCAACATAGAGGTTGGGAAGAGACTTTTTTGCAGAAAAAAGGTCTACTCCAACGTGCCACACTTGCTGAGCAAATAGCTGGCGACACAGTAGTTGGGCATAGCGTAGCATTTGCGCAAGCATTTGAAGCACTCTCTGGCATAGAACCATCAGAGCAGCTTGTGATAGAACGCACAATAGCTTTGGAGCACGAGCGCATTGCTGTTCATACGGGCGACCTTAGCGCTATTTGCACTGATATAGCATACCAACTTGGCAATGCCGTGTTTGGTCGTCTGCGCACACCTATGATAAATTACTTCCAAAAATGGTGCGGTAGCCGTTTTGCCAAAGGACTTATCCGGCCGGGCAAAAGCAACTTCCCACTAACACAATCGTTGGCCGACGAATGGAAGCAAACTGTAGAAAAATATCGCCCACACTTCATAGAGATGGCTGAAGAGATGTTTGACCTCCCTTCAGTTCTGTCACGTATAGAGCGCACAGGCGTAGTAAGTACCAACACAGCACAAAACATCGGACTTGTAGGCATGGCAGCCAAAGCATCAGGTCTTAGCAGAGACGTGCGCACTTCGCATCCGTATGCTTCGTACGCCAAACTTGGCATCGAACCTGTGCTGAAAACTTCGGGCGACGTATATGCACGTGCTCGAGTGCGCTACGAAGAAGTTTTAGCATCGATAAGCTATATAGAAAATTTGCTCGAAATAGCCACATTGCCCACATCCGGACAATATCAATATCAGCCAGTGCCCAATGCAAACCTCAAACCAAGCAGCTTCATAGCATCGCTCACTGAAGGATGGCGTGGCGAAATATGCCACTGTGCACTTACCAATGCTCAGGGCGAAATAACTGCCTACAAAGTAGCCGACCCTTCGGTGCACAACTGGCTCGGATTGGCAATGGCAGTGCGCAACAATGGCATAAGCGACTTCCCAATATGCAACAAAAGTTTTGACCTTTCATATTGCGGACACGATTTGTAGCACATTCTCTTCACAAAAAACCAACTCACAATGTTTCAAACACTCAAAATATGGCTTCATCAGGGCAAACAATACATTCCTGATGTAACAACAACCGACGTGCCCGGCATCTTTAGAGGCAGACCAGTGATAACTGACGCCGAAGTAGACGAAGCTGAGCTCGCCAACCTTTGCCCAATGGGTGCTATCAGCACTCATCCACTCTCTATCGACTTGGGTAAATGCTCTTTTTGTGGCGAATGTGCCTTTGCTTGTCCGCAAAAAATATCTTTCACCAAAGATTATAAACTTGCATCTACAAAACGTGAAAATCTGATAGTTAGAGCCGGCGAAGATAAGCCTATCGACTTTGCTACCGATACTATTCGCCCTGAAATACGCACTTTATTTGGTCGTTCGCTCAAGTTGCGTCAAGTTTCGGCAGGTGGCGATGCCAGTTGCGAAATGGAGCTCAACGCTACGGGCAACGTCAACTTTGACATTGGGCGTTTTGGTATCGACTTTGTAGCCTCGCCGCGCCATGCCGATGGCATAGTTGTAACCGGTCCGATAAGCGAAAATATGGCAGCACCGCTCGAAGATGCTTACAACTGCACCCCTGACCCAAAACTGCTCATTGTAGTTGGCACCGATGCCATAAGTGGAGGTTTGTTTGCTGATAGCAAAGCCGTTGATCGCCGAATATTCGACAAATATACACCCGATGTTTACATACCGGGCAACCCCACGCATCCGCTCACTTTTGTCAACGCAATGCTTAGTCTTTTGGGCAAGAAAAACCGATGACCGATGCTCACACACATCAGCCATTGCCACAAGGCATAGTAGGCGTGCTAAACGTGAAACTATCTGAAGCCAACGCTGATGCTATTCCACAAGGGCTCTACTCGGTTGGAATTCATCCGTGGGAGGCTCATTTGCCTATCAATTGGCAACTATTTAGCCATTTGGCACAAAAAGCGATAGCAATAGGCGAATGTGGCATTGACAAAAATAGCATAGCACCTTTGCAGCAACAAATAGAAATATTTGAGCAACAGATAGATATAGCTACTCAGCTTGGTAAGCCAATAATAGTGCATTGCGTCAGAGCTTATGGCTATTTGCTCAATATCATCAAGAAACATAGCAAACAAAAATGGCTCATACATGGTTGTTATGCTTCGGCAGAGTGGATAAAAACAGCATCGAAATACAATGTTAGCTTTTCTATCGGACCCAAACAGATACATTTGCCACACATTGCCGATGTGCTAAACACCATTCCGCCTCACAAACTTATGCTCGAAACCGATGATAGTGGCATATCTATATCAAGCCTCTTTAGGCAAATATCTGCTGATGAGGTTGTTATAGATAATAATTTCAAAACATTTTTTTCTCTCTGAATTAATGAGTTATCTTTGTTGAGCAAAAAACAACAACGCTGAAAACATTTTTCCTTTTTTTTTTGAAACAACTGAAAATGACCGATTTTTCAAAAGTGCCATCGCCATGCTACGTACTCGATGGCGACCTATTGCGCAACAATTTGCGCCTTATTAGCAACGTAAGGCAAGAGTCAGGAGCCGAGATAATACTTGCCTTCAAAGCCTTTGCTATGTGGAGCGCATTTCCCATCATACGTGAATTCAACTTCAAATCAACCGCCAGTTCGCTATCTGAAGCTCGTTTGGCTTTTGAAGAACTTGGTAGCAGAGCACACACCTTTTCACCCGCCTACACCGACAATGAGTTTGCTAAAATAATGGAGTGTAGCAGCCATATAACATTCAACTCGCTCACACAATACAAACGATTTCAACCACAAATAGCTCACGCTGATCATCCTATATCGCTTGGCATCAGAATAAACCCCGAATTTAGCGTTGTAGAAACTGATCTCTACAATCCTTGCACACCCGGTTCCCGACTTGGCATAGTAGCATCGCAACTGCCTGCGCAACTACCATCAAACATCAGCGGACTGCATATACATTGTCTCTGCGAGTCGTCGGCCAATGACTTCGAAGCACTTGTAAACCATGTTGATAAAAAATTTGCGCAGTGGATAAAGCAAGTGAAGTGGGTAAACTTTGGTGGCGGACATCTGATGACGCGCAAAGGATACGACACCGCAAAACTCATAAAAGTAATAAAAAACTTCAGAGAAAAATGGGGAGTTGATGTCATACTTGAACCCGGCAGTGCCTTTGGGTGGGAAACAGGTGTATTGGTGAGCGATGTAGTAGATATAGTTGAAAACAACGGCATCAGCACAGCTATACTCAACGTGTCGTTTGCTTGCCACATGCCTGACTGCCTCGAGATGCCATACAAACCACGCATCAGAGGTGCACATCAGGAGCCTATAAGCGGACTGCCAACATATCGTATGGGTGGCAATAGCTGCTTGTCGGGCGACTTTGTTGGCGATTGGTCGTTTGACAAACCATTGCAAGTAGGCGATAAAATCATATTTGAAGATATGCTACACTACACCACCGTAAAAACCACAATGTTTAATGGCGTAACGCATCCATCATTTGCCATCTCTGACCAAAAACACGGCTTGCGTGTAGTGCGCACATTTGGCTACGAAGACTACAAAGCACGGATGAGCTAAAAAGCAGTGTGCCTAATTACTGAGTATGTTATCTTTTTGATATTTTTGCATTTGCGATAAAACTCATAATATGGTACAAACGCTCAAAAATATACCCATCGGAGTTCAAGATTTCGAGTCGCTGATACACGATGATTATCTCTATGTAGATAAAACTGAGTTGATTTACCGCCTCATCACTACGGGTCGGTATTATTTTCTCTCGCGTCCACGCCGTTTCGGTAAAAGCCTGTTAATAAGTACATTGAAAGCATTTTTTCTTGGTAAAAAAGAGCTTTTTCACGGTCTTGCGATAGAGAATCTTGCCAAAGAGTGGGTTGAATATCCCGTTTTGCATTTGGATTTGAATACCGAAAAGTACGACACCAAAGAGGCGTTGGAAAACAAGCTCGATTTGCAACTTTCGATGTGGGAAGGTTTGTATGGCAAAAACGAGAAAGAGCGGTCGCTGGCAACGCGCTTCGATGGCATTATCCGTCGAGCTTGCGAAAAGACAGGTCGGCGTGTGGTTATTTTGGTTGATGAATATGACAAACCAATGCTACAAGCCATTGGAAACAAAGAACTTCAAGACGAATATCGCGCTACGCTAAAAGGCTTTTATGGAGCGCTCAAAAGTCAAGATGCCAGCATCAAATTTGCGCTGCTCACGGGCGTAACGAAATTTGGCAAAGTGAGCGTCTTCAGCGACCTCAACAACCTGAAAGACATATCGATGGATAGTCGCTACTACAACATTTGCGGCATCGACAATGCGGCATTGAATGGCGTTCTCCGTCCGTATGTTGAGCGGTTGGCTGATGAACAAAAAATGACTATCGACGCGGCTTACACTGAGCTGAAAAAGCGCTACGATGGCTACCACTTTACGCACGATACCGATGGCATCTACAATCCTTTCAGCGTCTTGAATGCACTGGATAGTTGTAGATTCGGCAGCTATTGGTTCGAAACTGGCACACCATCGTATCTTGTAGAGTTGCTAAAAATGCACAACTATAGACTCGAAGATATGGTTACGGAAGAGGTCGATTCGGATTTGCTAAATTCCATCGATTCCACTTCGACCGACCCAATTCCGGTGATTTTTCAGAGCGGATAT